>CAZBYM010000083.1:0-2090 GCA_964495745.1 uncultured Chryseobacterium sp.
TTATTCACAGGTAATTCGTAAAAAACTTCAGATTCAGTATGAGCAAAAGAAACAGCATTGACGCCAGCGATAATAGCCGAGATCATCAGTAGAATTGAAACCATGTGGCGCCAATATTTTTTCATTACAGTTTACCTTTGATCGTTTCTTGGTCTGAATCGGCTGTTGGCTGGTACGTAATCGTATATTCATTCGTATTCGAAGTTCTGACCATTCTCGTATACGACTCCACGAGTATGCACCCATATTGATTTACAGATTGCAATTCAATCCATTTTTTTTCGCGCAGTTGAGCCAGAATTCCGGTTGCACGACAACTATTGTGCTCCGCAGCGATGAAATACAATTCATTGTACCCATCTCCATCAATATCATCAACTGTTTGAATGAAAGTGATGCGATCGTATTTATCAGCGAGCGTGATCGATGGAATTCCATGATTGAATCTGATTTCTACTCCCGGAGTTGTTCCAATTGTTACGCTGTGAACACGAGCGATGTCGGTTGAAGTATCTGAAGAGAAAAGCCCAATGGCTTCACGCTTCCAGGTCGAATCGATAATTTCTACGGGACGATTTCTCTTCTCCAGATACTCCGGAACCCGAAATGGAGTAGGGTGGGAGAACACCAGCAAACCCGCGATGAGAATTGTTGAAGCGATGGCAGCTTTGAACATCATAATTCAAAACTATTTCAAGCGCTACATAATAAGGAGTGTTTTGAATAAGTGGCGGGAATGATTGAAAGAGTAAATGATTTGCACTGAAAAGTGTCGTTCGCTTCGCTCACTGCAGAATAGTTTGCCGCAGATTCGCAGATCGTAACGCAAACGCAATTGAAAATTGATTGATGATTCGCAGTGTAAGGGAATTGAGCGTAACACCAATAGAATCTGCGTAATCTGCGCAATCTGCGGCAAAAAAAGTGGCTTATGAGCGTAGCGAACTATAACAATAGCTCGAGCGTAATTGTTGCCTAAAAAAATCGGCACGTGAGCGTAGCGAACAATTACAGCACAAGCATCAGCGTAATCAAATCCCCAACGCCTTCATCAAATCATCCCGCTTCCTCACTGAAACCGGAACATGCGCATTATCGTTCATCAGCGCATAACCACCATCACTCTTGATAAACTCTTTCAGGTATTCAAGATTGATGAGATGCGAATGATGCACGCGAACAAATCCGAGCGGCTCGAGAAGTTCTTCGTATTCTTTTAACGTACGGGTAACAACAATCTGTTTTCCACCTTTCAGGAAAAATGTGGTGTAGTTGCGTTCCGATTCGCAGCGAATGATTTCATCGACACGAACAACTTGCACTTTGTCGGAACTGTTCAATGCCAATCGACGCACATCTGTTTTGCTGGTACGTTCGCCAAGATGTTCTGCCAGTAATTTGATATTTTCAGAAATGGATTGCTTTTTCTTTTCTTCTTTTAATTTCTCGACTGCAATCACCAACTCATCCGGATCAACAGGCTTCAATAAATAGTCGAGCGCGCTGAATTTTATGGCACGAATTCCCTGACTATCCAGTCCGGTTGTGAAAATCACTTGCGTTTCGGTTTCTCCCAATTGTTCGAGCAAAGAAAATCCATCGCCATCTCCAAGTTGTATATCCAGAAAAACAACATCGGGTTTCAGCTCTTTCAATTTGGCCAAACCTTCTTTCATGCTTCCTGCTGTAGACATGATTGTTACATCCGGACACCAACGTGTGATGTCGGCTTTCAGGCTTTCTTGTGCTTCCGGAGAATCGTCAACAATAACTGCTCGTATCATGAGATAAAGTTAAACGGTTTCGGGTTCTGAGTTCGGGGTTCCGGCGAAACGGGAAACTATTTAACTTTTATTCTGAAGTTGCTGCGTAAAATAAGTTTACCGAAAGTGGCCAACTCAAACCCCAACTTTTTCGCCTCTCCAACAAAAGCATCACTACTTCCACGCTCAACCGCAACCAACAATCCACCACTCGTTTGCGGATCCGCTAAAATTGCTTTGCGATAATCGTCAACACCTTCAATCCCTTCTCCATAACTCGCCCAGTTGCGATTCGTTCCTCCCGGAATACAATTCTGTGCAATGTAT
>CAZBYM010000083.1:2100-11494 GCA_964495745.1 uncultured Chryseobacterium sp.
GCATCACAGGAACTTTTGCGAATTCAATTTCTGCACTCAAATTACTACCATCAACCATTTCTCCAAGATGTCCGAGCAATCCGAAACCCGTTACGTCTGTCATCGCTTTCACATAAGAAAGTTTTCCGAAAGCTTCACCCGCGCTGTTTAATTTGAGCATATTGTCAACAGCGCGCTGAAGATCTTCCGGCTTCACAAGTTTTTTCTTTTTCGCAGTCGTGAGAATTCCAACTCCAATTGGTTTCGTGAGAAATAACTCACATCCTTCTGTTGCAGTTGAATTTTGTTTCAGATTTATTATTTCTAATTCGCCTGTAACGGCTAAACCGAAAAGCGGTTCCGGATTATCAATGCTGTGGCCGCCTGCAAGTGTAATTCCTGCTTCGCGACAAACAGCACGCGCGCCTTCTAAAACACGAGCAGCAAGTTCTGCCGGAACTTTATTCACCGGCCAACCGAGAATGGCAATGGCAAGCAATGGTTTTCCGCCCATCGCGTAAATATCACTGATGGCATTCACAGATGCGATCCGACCAAAATCATAAGCATCATCTACTATCGGCATGAAAAAATCGGTGGTGCTGATTACGGCTTTTCCATTTCCTAAATCGTAAACAGCTGCATCATCTTTCTTGTCGTTGCCCACAAGAAGTTTGGGATCAATGAATGCAGGAATATCTGATTTCAAAATATTGTCGAGTACAGCTGGAGCAATCTTGCATCCACATCCTGCGCCGTGACTTAATTCTGTAAGAAGAATTTCTTTTTGTTCGTTGTCGATTGTACTCATGAATTTATGATTTCAAGAATTCGTTTTGCGTTTGCTTCGGGATCTCCGCTTTCGCAAGGAACGGAAATTACTTCTTCCAATTTTCGCTTTTCCAGCGGATGAATATATGCTTTGTCATAATATCGCAATGCCATGCGAATGAACTCTGCCATGTCGCCAGTCTGTAACGCTTCACTTGCGTTCTTGTGATCAAGTCCGCCGAGTCGTTTCTTGATTCTGTCGAGTGCTTCCTGCAAAATTTCTTTCGGAAAATTTCCATAATCAATAACCAGTCGTTGCACGCGAACTTCAAACGGAACCTGTAGGCGATAAAACGGTGCGGCTTCCATTTGTTCCCACAGCGGTGCCGGAATAAAAACACGACCGATGCTTCTTGATTCAGCTTCAATCCATACTTTTCTTTTCGGATCAATTTTGCTTATCGCCGAGAAAAGATTGTTTTCAAAAGTCTCCACTGTAGGTTGAGGATTCATACCAATTGCTCCAAACGTTGATCCGCGATGAGAAGCCAGCTCTTCGAGGTCGATCACCTGTTCGCCGGCTGCAGCAAGTTGTTTCAGAATTTCTGTTTTTCCTGAACCTGTTTCTCCTCCAAGCAAGCAGATGTGAAGTTTATCTCCAAAGTGTGTGAGAACGTGGTTTCGATACGTTTTGTATCCACCATTCAGGATTTGAGTGGTAACGCCTCCAGCTTCAAAAAACTCAGCCATTTTTCCAGACCGCATTCCGCCTCGCCAGCAATGAACCAAAAGTTTTCCATCTCGGGAATGAGTCCTGGCTAAATCTGCAAACGATTTAAGTTTTGGCCCAACGATTTCGTAACCAAGAGCAATTGCAAGTTCTTTTCCTTTCTTTTTGTAGATGGTTCCAACTTGTGCTCGTTCTTCATTATCGAAGACTGGAATATTCAAAGCACCCGGAATATGGCCATGTTCGAATTCCCCTGGTGAACGTACATCCACAATTGAAATGTGCTTGGAATTCTTCAAAAACTCCTCTATTTCGATGGTTTCCGGCATTTTTAGCCAAGATTATTTATTTGAACGTAAAATATTATCTGCGTATTCAGCGAAATCTTGTATATTTGCACCCTCAAAATTACAGAAATGGCTAATCATAAATCATCAGTAAAGCGTATTCGTACGAACAATGCAAAACGTCTGACTAATCGTTATCAGGCTAAATCTACACGTACTGCGCTTAAGAGCATTCGTGCCGAGAAAGATAAGAAAGTTGCTTCTACACAACTTGTGAAGATTGTATCGATGTTGGACAAACTGGCAAAGAAGAATGTAATTCATAAAAATAAAGCTGCAAACTTGAAGAGTAAGCTTACAAAACAGGTTGCTGCACTGGCATAAACGTTTACAAACGGCTATTAAAAGAGAAAGGACTAATTTTCGGTCCTTTCTCTTTTTTTATGACCTATCCACAAATAGAACAACGATTATCAATCAAAGAATGGGCGGAAGATGACCGTCCGCGTGAAAAGCTCCTTCTCAAGGGACGACACGCACTTTCAGATGCAGAATTACTGGCGATTTTGATTGGCTCCGGAAACCGTGATGAATCAGCTGTTGATTTATGCAAACGAATATTATCGGGTTACGATTCGAACCTCGATTCTCTTGCAAAATGCTCCGTAAACGATTTGAAAAAGTATCGCGGAATGGGAGAAGCAAAAGCCATCAGCATTGTTGCTGCTATGGAATTGGGGCGCCGCAGAAGTGCCAATCCTCCAGCAGAAATGCAGCCAATTCGTGGAAGCGAAGACGCGTGGAAGATCATTCAGCCCGTACTTTGCGATCTGCCACATGAGGAATTCTGGATTCTTTTACTGAATCGGGCGAATATCGTTACCCGCAAAGAAATCATCAGTAAAGGTGGAATGAATAGCACGGTGGTTGACCCGAAAATTATCTTCAAAGCGGCACTTGAACACGGAGCTTGCGGAATCATTCTCTGCCATAATCACCCTTCCGGAACTGTAAAGCCAAGTGAACAGGACATTCGTCTCACAAGGAGATTAATGGAAGGAGCAGGAATTCTTGACATTTCTTTGCTCGATCATATTATCGTAGGTGCGAAAACATACTTTAGCTTTGCAGATGACGGGTTGCTATAGTTCCCGGTTTCCGGTTTCCGGTTACGGGTTGTGCTGAGCATTCTGTTCTGAGTTTAGCGATTCGTATGATTAAGATTTTAACTGTTATAGGCGCTCGCCCACAGATCATCAAAGCAGCTGCGTTGAGCAGAGCAATTCGTTTGCATTTTTCAGATAAAATCACTGAGAAAATAGTGCATACGGGTCAGCACTACGATGAGAATATGTCGCAGGTGTTCTTTGATGAGATGGGAATTCCGGCTCCGCATTTTAATCTGAATGTTGGAAGCGGTTCGCATGGAGCCCAAACCGCGGCAATGATTTCCGGCCTTGAGAAAATTCTTCTTGACGAAAAACCAAATGCGTTAGTGTTGTTCGGCGATACAAATTCAACGTTAGCAGGAGCGGTAGCCGCATCGAAATTGCATATTCCGGTAGTTCATATCGAGGCTGGATTACGGTCATTCAATAAATCAATGCCGGAGGAAGTGAATCGCATACTTTGCGACCATGTTTCTACGTTGTTGTTCTCGCCAACAAAAGCCGGATTGGATCAATTGGGAAATGAAGGAATTGCTAAAGCGAATAACCCGGTGAGAGCATCGGCAGATTTGCCTGCTGTTTTTCACTGTGGAGATATCATGTATGACAACAGTTTGTTTTTCGCGGAAATTTCTGAAACGAAAACAGATATTCTGCTTCGTGAAAAACTGGAATCAGGAAAGTATTTTCTTGCAACGGTTCATCGCGATAACAATACTGATATTCCTGAAAGACTCGTCTCAATTTTCGAAGCCTTTGATGAACTCTCTCGAAAAAGAAATATTCCTGTTGTGCTTCCGCTTCACCCAAGAACAAAGAAAAATATTGCATCAAACTCACAATTGACCAAGCTTCTCGAAACAAATTCATTGATACGAATCATTCCACCGGCCACATTTTTTGAGATGATCATGCTTGAGAAAAATGCTCTGTTGGTCCTTACAGATTCGGGTGGCGTTCAGAAGGAAGCATTCTTCTTTCAAAAACCTTGCGTGATATTACGTCCTGAAACGGAATGGGTGGAGCTTGTTGAATGCGGTTCGGCTATTCTCGCCGATGCAGACAAACTGGGAATTATTTCCGCCACAGAAAAATTACTTAACGCAAATTTGAAGTTTCCTTCTGTTTTTGGTGATGGTCATGCCGCAGAATTCATGTGTGAAAAAATGCTTGAACATCTCGCATGATGAATCAGATTCTCGTCTACACTCATAAGATCACCAATAGGAACAGGTATATTTTTCGTCTGTTCTTCAAGGATCATCTGGGTCTTGAGCTGGAAATGACAGATCAGGTTCAGAAGTTTATCGATTGGACTGGGCCGAAGATTTCTTACACACAGGCACCAATTGGGGATGAACTTTTTTTCTTCTCGAGAAATCTTTTGTTTGAAAATGGAATTCAGGAACAGAATATTTCCGTTTTCGAATGGGAAAGCAACAAAGTTTTCTTTGCTACCGGAAAAGCATCCGCACTACCATTTGATCCGTTCTGTTCTGCGTTTTATCTGGTGAGTCGCTACGAAGAATATCTTCCTCACATCCGTGATAGTCTCGATCGTTTTGATGCGCATTGCAGTCTCGCATGGGAACATGGATTTCTGGAAATTCCGGTTGTGAATCACTGGATGAAAATGGTAGGCGATTTGCTTGTCAAGAAGCATTCGGAAATTGTTCCAAAGAAAACGACGTACAAATTCACCCCAACAATTGATATTGACAATGCGTACGCCTACAGGTTGAAAGGTGTGATGCGCTCGACTGGCGGATATGGGCGTGCATTAATGAATCTTGACTTCAATGATTTCAAAATGCGGACGAGAGTTTTGTTTCGCATGATGAAGGATCCGTACGATACGTATGACTATCAATTGGCTATTCAGAAAAAGTATAATTTCAAACCAATCTATTTTTTTCTGCTCGGTGATTATGGGATAAATGACAAAAATATTTCTCCGCAAAATCGTCGATTTCAGGAATTGATACGTTCGTTAGCAGATTATGCTGAAGTTGGAATTCATCCATCATTTGGTTCAAACACTGATGTGACAAAATTGGCAGTCGAAATCGGAAGATTAAAAAATATTGTGCACGGAGATGTAACGAAGAGTCGACAACATTTTCTCATGTTGAAATTTCCGGAAACATATCGAAATCTTATCGAGCGAGACATTACGGACGATTACTCCATGGGATTTGCGAATGAATGTGGATTTCGTGCAAGTATCTGCACTCCGTTCAACTTTTACGATCTCGATCTGGAAGCAGAAACTTCACTGCGAATTCACCCATTCGCTGTAATGGATGCAACGTTGAATCTGTACATGAAACTTTCAGTTGACGACGCAATCGTTCGCGTAAAAAAGCTTATTGAAGAATGTCGCCGGGTGAATGGTGAGATGATGATTCTCTGGCACAATGAAACGTTGAGCGAAGACAAGCAATGGGTTGGTTGGAGAAAGGTTTACGAAGCAATTGTCGAGGAGGGAAAAGCAGGATAATAGTATGATCACGCATTTGCAACATCACGAGATTGACAAGGAACGTTGGGATGAATGTATCCGAAAATCGTTCAATGGAATTATTTATGCGTACTCGTGGTATTTGGATATTGTGAATCCTGGTTGGGAGGCGTTGATAGCCGAAAACTACAAGACCATTATGCCTCTGACGAATGGGAAAAAAATGGGAATTAAATATTTGTTTACTCCATTTTTTGTTCAGCAACTTGGTGTTTTCTCAACAACGAAATTGGCCGCCGATGATGTCCTTGCTTTTTTGAAATCAATTCCAAAGGAATACAAGTATTGGGAAGTCAATCTGAATACATTCAACAATGTGTCTGGAAATGAATACACGTTTAAGCCCAATCTTACACACGAATTGGATATGATTCGGGATGCTTCAGGCATACGTAGTGAATATTCGGACAATGCAAAACGGAATTTAAAAAAATCGCAACAACAGGATATTGAAGTTGTGACGAATCCATCGAGAGAAGAAATAATTACGTTGTTCCGAAAAAACCGAGGAAAGGACATTGATGTACTTCAGGAAATGCATTACGATGTTCTGAGGAAATTGTTGCAGGCTCTTGATGGTCGCGGGCGATTACATACGCGTGGTGTTGCAAACGGAGCTGGGGAACTTATTGCCGGGGCGTTCTTTACAGACTCGAATGGCAAAGTAATTTTTCTATTTTCAGGGAATTCTGAAGAAGGGAAAGAAAAGGGTGCGATGTTTCTGCTTATTGATCATTTTATCGGTGAGAATGCTTTGAAAAATCTTGTGCTCGATTTTGAAGGGAGTAATGATCCACAACTGGCGCGTTTCTACAGAGGATTCGGCGCTAAAGAATGCGTATATTTGCAGGCCAGATTTAACGGCTTACCGTGGTTTATCCGCTGGTATAAAAGCTGAACACAAACAACAAGATATTTTTATGGTCATTGATCTCAGCAAACAAAATTCTGTACTCAATCAGTATATGGCAGAAATGCGTGATGTAACTGTGCAGAACGATAGTATGCGCTTTAGAACCAATCTCGAAAGAGTTGGAAAAATTATCGGGTATGAGATCAGTAAGAAGCTGGATTATCGTACGGAAGAAGTGCAAACACCACTAGGAATGGCAGCTGTTGGCAAAATTGCGAATCAGCCTGTTGTTGCAACTATTCTTCGCGCTGGACTTCCGTTGCACAATGGAATTCTGAGCATTTTGGATAAAGCAGAGAACGCATTTATTTCTGCGTACCGGCAGCACCACAAGGATGGATCGTTTGAAGTGCATGTTGATTATTTGGCGAGCCCATCAATTGAAGGTAAGGAACTTGTTTTGTGCGATCCGATGTTAGCAACAGGAACTTCAATGGTTCTTGCGTATAAAGCGATGTTGCGCAAGGGGAAACCAAAACACATTCATATTGTTGCTGTCATAGCAAGTACGTTAGGAGTTGAATACGTTCGCAAGAATATGCCGGAGAATACAACAATCTGGTGTTGCGGAATTGATGAAGAACTTACTGCGCAATCGTATATCGTTCCAGGTTTAGGTGACGCAGGGGATCTTGCGTATGGGGAGAAACTCGGGTAGAAATTTATGATTGAGAGCGAAGGATTAACACACTGGTTACATATTCTGGAAGTTGCACTGATATCAAGTGTTAAATTTCTTCTTGCGCCATTTGAAGCTGAACGCCAGGGAATGGATTTTGGTGAAGGTTTTCTTGTAACAACAGGTGGTGGTACTATTGGAATTTTTGTTTTTTATTATGCAGGAGCACTCATTGCGGCTTGGTGGGGGCATAACGTTGCTAAAGTGAAATCATTTTTCACACGTCGTCCGATTTCCGATTTCGAAGGTGAGAACAAAAGAATTTTTACAAGAGGGAACAAGCGAATTATCAGAATTAAGAAAAAATTTGGTCTCGCCGGAATTGCATTCATAACACCATGTTTGATTTCAATTCCAATAGGAACTCTGGTAGCAGTTACATTTTATCGAAAGAGAAAACCGGTCATTCTTTATCTGATGATTTCACTATTGGTTTGGTCATTGTTCCTCAATTGGCTGGCGCAGCTGATTGCACTTTCCCAATATATGCCGGAAGTTTTGCAGCATGGCTAAGTACAAGCATATCTTCTTCGATCTCGACCGCACACTGTGGGATATGGAGCGGAACGCAAGGGAAACACTCGCTGAATTATTCGACAAGTACAAATTGCAGGACCTCGGTGTAGAAAACGTGGATGTTTTTGTTCAGCATTACAACGATTACAACGATGTGCTTTGGGATCGTTATCGCAGAAGAATTATTGACAAAGCAACTCTTCGCGCATTGCGATTCAAACAAACGCTTGCGCATTTCGATATTCATGACAAGCGTCTTGCAGATAAGTTTGATCACGAGTACATTTCCGAAGCGCCAAAGAAATCGAATCTGATTCCAGGAGCTAAAGATCTTCTTGACCAGTTAAAGGATAATTACAATTTGCATATTATCACTAACGGATTTCCAGAAGTTCAGGATTTCAAAATGAAAAATAGCGGACTGCACGATTATTTTGATGTGATTGTTACTTCAGAAGGTTGTGGACATTCTAAACCAGATCAAAGAATATTTCAGCACTCACTGAAATTGGCAAAGGGTAAAAAGGAAGAGGCCATCATGATCGGAGATGATCTCGAAGTTGATATTGTTGGTGCGCGTGAAGCAGGATGGGCGCAGGTGTTTTTGAATCCGAAAGGGGCTGTGCATCATGAACCTGTTACACACGAGGTGAAACATCTCTCAGAGATTTCGAAGTTATTGTAGAGTATTCAATAGCTATCAAGCAACTATTAACTTCCACTGAAAGATTCTGATCAATTGAACTGTTAACGCTTTCGACATCTTCTCATTTTGCCTACGGCGTTTTACACGGCGAACGGCGAAAAAGACGCCAGTGTGTCATTATTTCCCACGCGACGCGGAGGATCGCTTAAGCGATCGCGCCGTGTTCTCGTGAGTTAAGCACTTCCGCTGTTTTTCGCCGTTCGCCGTGTAAGGCCCGCGGCAGGCGCACGATAGTTTTTTCCTTATGCAATTAGCACACCACTTATTTTTTGCAGTAAACATCGGATTTCTCAACCGGTAATTTCGTTGCCAGATCAACATTGTTCGCGCTCAATTCATTTCCCCAACCAAAAAATTTCTGAAAAAACGGAAGCAGCTTATTGGTCTTGATCTTTTCCAGAAAGTACACTTCATGTTCCTTTTCTTTAATACCCATGTCGTACAGTAACTGATCATGTCGTGTAATTCCAAGCGAATTAAAATATTGTTTCATCCTGAAATATTCACATACGTTTCCGCTTTCGAGTTTGCCTGCAAAGAAAAAAGGCATGAACCAGCCAATGACATAACAACTTCCGGAAATTATTTTCCCGATAACATGCATTTTGAACTCATAATATTTTGAAACCGGAACCTCATAGAGTTTCATCATGCCAAGTACTTCTGCGCGATGTCCCCACTCATCATCTTCGATTTGTTTAATTTCTTTCTTCTCGTTCTTATCACGAACTGCACCCGCATGACCTTGATACGCAAAAGCTGCGGCCTTCTCGCCGGAGTAGGCTTTCTGCATCAGTATTTCCAACTCTGGGTGATTTAATTTCACGTAATCCTAGTTGTTAAGTTTGAATTGCATCACTTGAGCAATATTTTTTCCGCGATCAATTGCTTCTTGTGCTTTTGGTCCTTCGAAATACGAACGGATATTGTTTTCCCACAAGAGAAACCATCGATCAAAGTGTTGCGCTTCCATCTTTTTTAGTTGATGAATGTGCTTGTGGCCTTCCATAACATTGCCCGCATATCCGGCTTTCCCAAACAGGAGCGAATCCCAGAAAGATACGATCAGCGGAATATGTTTTTCCCAATTGACGTTCACGATTTCAGTGAAGAATACACCAAT
>CAZBYM010000084.1:0-11370 GCA_964495745.1 uncultured Chryseobacterium sp.
GGCATTCTATTTTGACGCTAAAGAGCCCAAGGCCGATCAAGCACTGGACTATTTACTACTTACCGCAGGATGGAGAAGATTTTCCTGGGAGACCGTTCTAACAAATGATGCACCACAACCAATGTACCAGGGTGAACGCGCAATTCTTTCCGGAACTGTCATTGACGGAGCAAATGCAAAACCTGTTCCGAATGCAAAACTTGTATTGCAAGGTGGCAGCACGTTCCAAACCGACTCCAACGGGAATTTCACATTCACCAATCTTGAGTTGTACGATCCCAAAACCTTAAGTATTTCTTCTCCGAATTATGAAACTCAAACTTTCACTCTTTCACAATACTCACAGAATCAAGTCTACTATTTGTACTCGCATGCGTACAACATCCGTTCAAACTGGATCGATTTTGATCTGGTGCCTGAAGCGATGGAAGCACCACAAGGTGTTGCCAACGGTGCGGGTGATTGGTTAGAAGACGATGTAAAATTTCCCATGCCTGCACGTGCGGAAGGAAAAAAAGCAGCCTTAAAGGCAGTTGATCAGGTGGAAGTGCAAGCGCAAAAACATCCTGCAGATTCCAAAGTGGAATTGGAAAAGAAAGAAGATGCAAATTTCAAACAAAATATTGGCGATAACAGAAACGCGTTCTTTGCCGCAGATAGTATAGCTTTCATGCCTCATCAGCACATTCCTGCAGAAGTTCCTGTATCGTATTACCGGGCACGCAAATTTTCCGCTCCCACTTATGCGAATCAGGATACGGTTGCAACAAGAACTGATTTCCGCAGTACCATTTATTGGAATCCGAATATTCAACTTGACAGAACCGGGAAAAAAGTAATTGAGTTTTATGCTTCCGATGACATCACTTCCTTCCGCACAACTGTAGAAGGAATCGGAACAGATGGTTCCGTTGGAAGAACTGAAAAGAATTTCTTCACACAGCTTCCTTTTTCGATGACAACAAAAGTTCCGGTTGAAGTCGCAACAGAAGACAAAATCTCCATTCCACTTACACTGAAGAACAACACGTCCAAACCACTTGGTGGAGCGCTGTCAATAATTGCTCCGGAAGGAATGAAAGCACTAAACATTGTTCCGGAAGTTCAGACCATCATGCCAGGTGCGGCAAAAACAATTTATCTTGACTATGAAGTTCTTGATCGTCCGGGAGAAACTGAAATGAGTATTTCGTTCAAAGCATGTGGACTTGGAGATGCGTTCACGCAGAAAATAAAAATTGCTCCGAAGGGATTCCCGGTTTCAGGTTCGTTCTCTGCGCAGGAAAAAGAGAAGAGTTTTTCATTTCATCCATTGAACATGGTAAAGAACTCTTTGAGAATTCGTTTCTCAGCATTTCAGAATGTGGTAAGCGATTTGATGGCAGGTGTTGCAGGAATTCTACAGGAGCCATCAGGTTGCTTCGAACAAACATCGTGTACAGCTTATCCGAATGCAATGGTACTCGATTATCTGAAAGCAACAGAAAGCAAAGACGAAAAAACTATTTCACGGGCAACAGAACTTCTGGATCGCGGATACAAACGCTTAACCGGATTCGAAGCACCGGATAAAGGTTACGAATGGTTCGGTGCCAATCCCGGTCACGAAGGACTAACTGCATATGGCATCATGGAATTCACAGACATGAAAGAGGCAGGTGGTGACGTTGATCAAGGCATGATTGATCGTTCCGCGAATTGGTTGATGAGTCACAAAGACGGGAAAGGTGGATTCCGCAGAGAACAACATGCGTATCACGATTTCGGTAGGATCAGCGATGATGTACTCAACGCTTACATCGTTTATGCGCTTGCAGAATCAGGTTACACAAATATCAAGCAAGAGTATGATGCTTCCTACAAGAAAGCAGTTGACACAAAAGATCCTTATATGCTTGACATGATGACCAGAGCATAGTATTCTCTAAAAGAAAATAAAAAATGTGAATACGCAATGGAAATGTTGATGAAACTTCAGTCTAGTGATGGAAGTTGGAACGGAACAACACATTCGATAACTTATTCTCAAGGTCGATCACTGGTTATCGAATCGACGTCACTCGCAATTCTTGCCATGTTGAAATCGCCGGCTCAACATGAAGTACAAATGAACACCGCAGTTCAATATCTTGTTGGATCAAGAAGTGGTTCCGGAGTATTCAGTTCAACACAAGGCACAATTCTCGCTTTGAAAGCGTTGACCGAATACGCAAAATTCAGCAAGAAGACAGTTGAGGACGGAACGATTGAAATTTTCGTTGACGGAAAGAAAGTTGCAGTAAAAACTTATAAGGCCGGAGAGAAAGAAGCGATCACGGTAGATAGTCTTGAGCAGTTTGTACAGGGAGACGGAAAGCACGATGTGAAAGTAAAATTTGTTGGCGTTTCAACAGCACTTCCCTACTCCGTTGCTGTGAACTGGAATACGACGATGCCTGAAAGCAATAAAGAATGTGCTATTGGACTTACAACAAAACTTCTGAGCAACACTGCGCAAGTAGGAGAAACAGTCCGATTGACTTCAACAATTACCAACCGCAACAACAAAGAAGTTCCAAGCACGATGGCCATCATTGGAATTCCTGCAGGATTTACTGTTCAACCTTGGCAACTGAAGGAACTTCAAGAGAAAAAAGTTTTCGATTACTATGAAATCAAAGGAAACAACATCGCTCTATACTATCGTGGTCTTGGACCGAACGAGGTGAAAGTTGTGAATCTCGATTTGAAAGCAGAAATCCCGGGAACATATGATGCTCCAGCATCGAGCGCGTATTTGTATTACACGAACGAATTCAGAACATGGACGTCGATGAGTCAAGTAACCATAAAGAAACCAGGAACAAAATGAATCGTATCGCATCAGGAATAAATGAATTCATGATCCACGGGAAAATTCTTCCCGTGGTTTTCATGATTACTGTGCTTCTCGCAAGTGTAAATGTTGCATCAGGTAAATCATTCGGCAACACTTCGCCTCCAGACACCGCGAAGACACAATACGATATCAACGATCCGAGAAATCCGAATTGTCCTTGTCACAAACAACAACAGCAGGCGGATGATGAATACGAGCAAATGAAGCAGCAGCAAAATCCTCAGCAGAATCCTCAAGTACAAGTTAGCGTTTCAAACAATCCGAATACGGATAACGTAAATCAAAATAACACCCAGACAGAATCTGGGCAAACCGATCGCGACAATAGTAGGTCAAGTGGTGTGACAAAATCGCACAGGAAAGAAATTTCCGCAAAGCTCCTGCGCAGAAAACTTATTAAACTTTCTTGGAGAATTTCGAAGAGGAAAACCGGCACCAAAAAGTTTGGCTCACATCTGACTGATTGTTTTCATTGGGGTTGAACACATTAAATCGACTTTGATCACGCGTCAATTTGTTTGTTTCGAATTTTCCGGCTTTCTCCACCAAAAGATCATTTAAGCCGCCTTCAAAACGTCCCCAACCCATGAATGCGGCCATTGATCCGCGTGTTTGCAAAATCCATGCTCAACAGGGTTTTGATAAATGTAGTTGGCGACAACCACCAGATCTCTCTCATCAGAAATTAATTTTCTGTTTAAGGTACCTTGAAGCAAGCGTCCTCTCCGCTGATGTCTCTTGTTGATGGCTTTTGTATATCCGTTCTGAAAATTGCTGAAGGCCTGCAGAACTTTTTTGTGAACGCACAATTCGTTTTCCTCGATATCATTAACACGAATGAGTAGATGAAAATGATTTGGCATTAGGCAATATGCGTGTAAGTCGACATGTGGGGAAAGATGATCTAAAAATCTGTCAAGAAAATACGCGTAATTGTCCTTATCCTTGAAGAGGTTCTCCCATGCGATTCCGTGATTAAACACGTGGTAATAGCGGCCGGGAAAGAAGTTGGCCTTGTTTTTCATACAAATACTAAAATATACGTAGCGAAAAAATATAAAATCTATTGGTGCTTATTAGAACAAAACTAGTTCTGTTTTGCTTGCAATAAAAATAAAACTAAAATTATTAGTTATCCCCGAATTTGCTGGGGAGATAAAATATTTGTTTAGACCTTCAAGGTCTTGTAGACCTTGAAGGTCTTGTAGACCTTGAAGGTCTAAACAATCTAAACAAAACAACAAAACAACCAACAACAACTAATAAATCCTAAATTCAAATCACAAACCCAAAACATAATTCCTACATATTCCTCCTATACTGCCCCCCAACCTCAAACAACGCCTCCGTAATCTGCCCCAACGAACAATACTTCACCGCCTCCACCAACGCGTTAAATCCATTCTCGTTGAGAATCGCAGCTTTCTGCAGAACAGTCAACGCGTTCTTTCCACGTTCTTCGTTCGCCTTGTGTAAATTTTTCAGCATCTCAATCTGATATTTTTTTTCTTCGGTTGTCGCACGAATAACTTCCTTCGGACGAACTGTAGGCGATCCTTTCGAAGAAAGAAAAGTATTCACACCAATCAACGGATATTCTCCCGTGTGTTTCAACGTTTCGTAGTACAATGATTCTTCCTGAATTTTTCCACGCTGATACATCGTCTCCATTGCTCCTAACACTCCGCCACGCTCGCTGATTTTATCAAACTCGCTCAACACCGCTTCCTCTACGAGATCTGTGAGGTCTTCAATCACGAACGATCCCTGTAACGGATTTTCATTCTTCGCTAAACCAAGTTCTCTATTGATTATCAATTGAATCGCCATTGCACGACGAACACTTTCTTCGGTAGGAGTTGTAATTGCTTCGTCATATGCATTTGTGTGCAACGAGTTACAATTATCATAAATCGCATACAACGCCTGTAATGTTGTACGAATATCGTTGAAATCAATTTCCTGCGCATGTAACGAACGACCCGACGTCTGAATATGATACTTCAACATCTGCGAACGCTCATTTCCATTGTATTTGAAACGCATAGCCTTTGCCCAAATACGACGGGCAACTCGACCAAGAACCGAATATTCCGGATCCATTCCATTCGAGAAGAAGAACGATAAGTTCGGAGCGAAATCATCGATGTTCATTCCGCGCGACAAATAATATTCTACAAAAGTAAATCCGTTAGACAGCGTCAACGCGAGTTGAGTAATTGGATTTGCTCCTGCTTCCGCTATGTGATAACCGGAAATTGAAACTGAATAGAAGTTGCGAACTTTATTATCGATGAAATACTGTTGCACATCGCCCATCAATCGCAAAGAAAATTCTGTCGAGAAAATACAGGTGTTCTGCGCCTGATCTTCCTTCAGAATATCCGCCTGAACCGTTCCGCGAACTTGCGTTAATGTTTTCGCTTTAATTTTTTCATAAACATCTTTCGGAAGAACTTGATCACCGGTTATTCCAAGCAGCATTAATCCGAGTCCATCATTCCCTTCCGGAAGTTCGCCTTGGTACTTTGGACGCGCAACACCTTTCTTCTCCCACAATTCATTCAGTTTTTTCTCAACTTCACCTTCGAGTTTATGTTCCTTGATGTACAATTCGCATTGCTGATCAATTGCCGCATTCATGAAGAAAGCCGCAATAGTTGGAGCTGGACCATTGATCGTCATCGAAACAGAAGTCATTGAATCGGCGAGATGAAATCCGGAATACAATTTCTTCGCATCATCGAGACAACAAATAGAAACTCCGGAATTTCCAATCTTGCCATAAATATCAGGACGAACATCAGGATCTCTTCCATACAACGTCACTGAATCAAATGCAGTCGACAATCGCTTCGCTGGTAATCCCAACGAAACATAATGGAAACGCTTGTTCGTTCTTTCAGGCCCGCCTTCTCCAGCGAACATTCTTGTTGGATCTTCACCTTCTCTTTTGAATGGATAAATTCCAGCTGCGTACGGAAATTCTCCCGGAAGATTTTCTTGTCCAAGCCATTTCAACAAATCGCCCCATGCTTCATACTTCGGAGTAGAAACTTTCGGAACCATTGTGTGTGAAAGCGACTCGTAATGTGTAGCGATTTTCAGTTCCTTATCGCGAACCTTGAAAAGATAAAATTCGTCTTTGTATTGCTGCGCCTTCGCTGGAAAATCTTCAATCAGTTTCATGTTGCGCTGATCCATATCCAAACGCAAACGATCGTATGTTGATTCCAATCCTGAAATCACGACTTCATTCAATTTGGAATTGTCACTTTTCAAAGTATCAATTGATTTGCGAAGAGCGTACAATTTTTGCGCAATTTCAGCTTGCTCGCGAATGCGTTTGTCGTAGCCACGATTGTTGTCAGTGATCTCGGAAAGATATCTCGTTCTTGCCGGAGGAATAATAAATATCTTCTCCGACATTTCTGAGGTCAGCACAAAAGAAGATTTCATTTCTGCACCCGCTTTTTTCGACAACGTCTCCAGAACAATTTGATACAGCTGATTCATTCCCGGATCATTGAACTGCGATGCAATTGTCCCAACAACCGGCAATTCCTCATCAGCCGTTTCAAACATTTTGTGATTGCGCTTATACTGCTTACGAACATCACGCAACGCATCCAAGGCTCCGCGCTTGTCGAATTTGTTTAACGCAATGACATCTGCAAAATCGAGCATGTCAATTTTTTCGAGTTGAGTTGCTGCTCCGTATTCCGGAGTCATCACGTACAAACTCATATTGCTGTGTTCAACAATTTCCGTATCACTTTGTCCGATACCGGAAGTCTCCAGAATAATCAAATCGAAATTTGCTGCTTTCAAGACATCAACTGCTTCCTGCACATGTTTCGATAATGCAAGATTGCTCTGACGGGTTGCAAGCGAACGCATATAGACACGTGGATTATTAATCGCGTTCATGCGAATTCTATCTCCAAGCAACGCACCGCCGGTTTTCCGTTTAGATGGATCAACAGAAACAATTCCAATTGTCTTGTCCTTAAAATCAATTGTGAAACGACGAACAAGTTCATCAACCAAAGAAGATTTTCCAGCACCGCCTGTTCCAGTAATTCCCAGCACAGGCGTTTTCGATTTTTTTGCAAGCGCTTTGATTTCAATAAACGTCGCACCGTGTTTATCAGAATAATTTTCCGCCGCTGAAATCAATCGACCAATTCCTTTGTGATCGCGACTATCCATCCGCTTCACTTCACCGTTCAATTCAAAACCTGTTGGAAAATCACATTTCTCAAGAAGATCGTTGATCATTCCCTGCAAACCCATTGCGCGGCCATCATCAGGATGATAAATTCTTGTGATACCATACTGTTGCAACTCCGCAATTTCTTCAGGAAGTATTGTTCCTCCGCCACCGCCAAATATTTTTATGTGCTCACAGTTTTGCTCCTTCAGTAAATCGTACATGTATTTGAAAAACTCCATGTGCCCGCCCTGATACGAAGTAATCGCTATCGCATTCGCATCTTCCTGTATCGCACAATTCACAATTTCCGCAACACTCCTATCGTGACCAAGGTGAATTACTTCTGCCCCACTCGCCTGAATAATCCTCCGCATCACATTGATTGCAGCATCATGCCCGTCAAACAGCGAAGCTGCTGTAACAATTCTGATTTTATTCTTGGGTTGATATAAAATAACTTCCTGCATAATAAAACGCTCGTTCAATTGATAAACTTGAGAAGGTAAAAATACGTTTCTAAAGGCGCTTTGCCAAATGATAACTAAGCATTCATCAACTCTATTGAACTACTCTTCAGCTTCTTGCCTAAGGCGAGAAAACAATTTCCCAAAACTTCACTCCTTCACTATGCTCCAGCAAAACTGATAATCCTCATGAGCAAATAGGATTAGCGTCATTGACTCAACAACAGTTTCAGTTGAATTTTGCTTTAAAATTCTATCACAATGAAGAAATTGGCTACCATCACATTTTCGCTCCTTGTTTATAATATATGTGCACAAGTAATCGCTACACTGCACCATAACGGACAAACAACGGTTTTCTACAATCAAAACGGATTGGCAGATGCCTATTCTGTTGCACAGAGTGGAGATACAATCTATCTTTCAGGAGGTCACTTCGCACCAATTACTATTGACAAACGTCTTACAATTTTTGGTGCGGGGCATTATCCGGACAGCACTACTGCAACCAATATCACGAATATTGACGGAAGCATTACACTGAATTCGAATGCAGATAATTCTCATTTGGAAGGTCTCCGAATAAATGGCTATTTCTACCTGCAAACCGATTCCTCCGTGAATAATGTGATGATTAATCGGTGCTATATTACCGGCAGATTCTACGCTACCGGAACTCGAACAAACCCTTGCATGTTTGTCACTGTCAAAGAATCCGTAATAGGCGAATATTTCAGCGTGCCGAACTTTCTCCAATGTGATGTGACCAACTGCATAATTTACAGTGAAGTTGATAACGCTCTGAATTGTTCATTCAGGAATAACATTTTCTTCGCGACGCCTTATCACGGTTGGCCTTATTATACCTACTATAATTTTTATGACTGCGACAACTGCCTGATTGAAAACAACATTTTTATGGGTAGTAGCTCCTACTTCCTGCTTTGTGACAATTCGCTTGTACGAAATAACGTTTTCACCGGAACACCATCGGCAATAGCCGGATCGCTTACTCTAACAGCAAACTACATCAACATATCTGCAGCAGCCATTTTTTTGAACTATACAGTTGCCTCCTTTACCTATTCCGACAACTACAATCTCCAATCGCCAGGAACATATCTTGGCGCAGACGGATCGCAATCGGGTATTTACGGAGGAGCATTTCCTTACAAACCTTCTGCCGTTCCTGTCAATCCGCACATTCGTTATGTAAATGTTCCGGCCACGACTGATGTTAACGGAAATCTGAATATAAATATCCAATCGGGCGCACAACAAGACTAGCAATAACCATCATGAAAAAAGTTCTTATCCTCCTTCTGATTTCCATTTCTGCCACTGCATTTGCACAACGGGCATTCATCAGGCAAAATGGGACAACCAATGTTTACTACCTGATTGATTCTGTCTTTCAGACTGCTCAAAATGGTGATACCATCTATTTGCCAGGAGGTAGTTTTAACATTGGCTCATTGACAATCAACAAACGCCTCACTATTATTGGAGTTGGGCACGTTCCGGATTCCACGCAAGCGACTTATAGCACAACATTGGTTGGAAATATTTATCTGACAAGTGCAGCATCGAACGGATCAATCTCCGGTCTATACCTCACCGCAGCAATATATTTTGGAACTAATCCCGGCGATCAAAGTATTTCATTTTACTCTGTTTCCCGATGCAATGTCTCTGCAGTAATTTTAGGCTATAATCCCGGAGCGCCCGGCGGAAGTAGTTACATCACGATCAAAGAAAATATCATCCGCTCACAAATAATCGGGTGCAACTCACAGTTTGTATCCATCGAGAACAATCTGGTTCAAGGCGACATATATTATTTCAACACCAACATGCTTGCGAAGAACAACACGTTTCTGGGTGGAAACGGATGTCCTGCATACGCAGTAAACACAGTGTTTAACTGTACTTTTGAAAACAATGTATTCATGCTTGCGAGTGGCTGTGGGGTGATAGCACTTAGCACAGTTGGTTCTTGCATTTTTACAAATAACGTATTCAACAACAACATGACTTTCCCTTCCGGATCCAACATCGGAAGCGGTAATAATATTAATGTCTCACAAACCAACTTTTTTGTCAGTGAAACAAACTGGTTGATTGAATACACGGACAATTTTCACTTGCAAAATCCCGGAATTTATCTGGGTACCGATGGATTTCAGGTTGGTATTTATGGAAGTTCCATTCCATACAAAGAAGGTGCTGTCCCTTACAATCCACACATTCGTTCCAAAACAATTGCTCCGCAAACCAACAGTAATGGTGATCTTCTCATCAACATAGGCGTTGGTGCGCAACAACGATAATACGGTTGAAATAAATTGCAAGACATGAAAACGTTTGTATTATTCCTACTCATTGCTTTGTCGGCAACTGGTTTTGCTCAAAATAAAATCAATCGTTACGAATATTGGTTTGACAACAACTATGCAGGTCGCACAACAAGCAACATTACTCCGGTTACAAACTTTACATTGAGCACTGCGATTCCTACAACCACTCTTGCCGCTGGCTTGCATGTGATTCATGTTCGGTTTCGCGATGATAGCGTAAGATGGAGTGCAGCCGTGAGTCAGTTTTTTCACAAGCTTCCCACTCCTTTATCAGCAACAGTAAATCTCATCGGATACGAATATTGGTTCGACAATAATTACGCAGGAAGAATTTATACGGCTGTTGGTGCACAGCAAAACATCAATCTTTCTTCCGCTCTTTCGGCTTCTGCATTACCGGCAGGATTGCATGTTATTCACATTCGATTTAAAGACAGTGAAGGGAAATGGAGCTCTGCTGTCAGTCAGTTCTTCCATAGAGTGCTGAACACAGCAAGTGTTACAAGAGAAATTGTTGAATATCAATATTGGTATGATAATAATTTTTCAGGCGCCGTGACAACCGGAATCGGGCCCGCGCAAAACATTACTCTTGCAACACCCATTTCTGCTTCTGCACTCAATCCAGGACTGCATGTAATTCATATGCGCTTCAAAGACAATACAGGCCAATGGAGCAGCGCAATCAGCCAATTCTTTCACAAAACTCAAACCACCACAACAACAACCGTTGAAATTACTGACTACCAGTATTGGTTCGACAATAATTACGCTTCCTCAATTACTCAAACGGTAACTCCGCAACAGAACGTAACCTTGATTTCAAATATTGCGGCAACAACACTTCAGAATGGATTGCACGTGTTGCATATTCGCTTCAAAGACAATTCCGGAAAATGGAGTTCAGTTGTGAGTCAGTTTTTTCACAAGGTTAACGTAACCACACTCACAAACAACACCATTGTCGAATACCGCTACTGGTTTGACACCGGTGATAGCGCAATGGTTAACGTCTCAACAGTTGCTTCGCAAAATATTAATCTGAATGCTTCATTGAGCATGATCATGATTCCTGCAGGTGTTCATACTGTACATGTTCAATTCCGCGATTCGCTTGGAGTGTGGAGTTCCGCTACAACAGACAGCTTACAGAAACTTCCTTTGCTGATTGCAATGTTTGAAGCCAACGACACAATATTCTGCGATTCAGGTACAGTTGCATTTATGGATCACTCCATCGATGGCAACAGTTATCTCTGGGAATTTGGTGATGGCGACAGTTCAACTCAAGTGAATCCGCTACATCTTTACGACCAACCCGGTTTGTACAACGTGACCTTAACAATCACTGATTCAGTTTCCGGTGATGATACCAGTTTGACGTTCACGCAGTACATTCAGGTTTATCAAACTCCGTCTTCGATGATTGCTGTTTCTCAAAACGACAGTATTTGC
>CAZBYM010000085.1:0-11340 GCA_964495745.1 uncultured Chryseobacterium sp.
TATCTTTCAGACAACGAACCTTGGAAAAATCCGGATAAGGAAAGAGTCAAAACAATTCTGAATGTTTCGCTTCAGATTTGCGCGAACCTAAGCGTGTTGTGCCAGCCGTTTCTTCCATTTACATCTGAGAAGTTGCGTGGCATGCTTAATATTACGCAACTGAATTGGAACAGTGCAAAGAGCACGAGTTTGCTTTCTTCAGGGCACAGTTTGAAAGAACCGGTAATGTTATTCGCGAAAGTGGATCCTGAATTGATGAAAGTTCAGCTGGAGAAACTTGATCGCATACGAAAAGAACAGATGGAAGCTGAAAAGAACAAGCCTGTTGCTGGCGATTCGAAACCTGTTGAGCCACAAAAGGAGGTTACATCATTCGACGAGTTCTCGAAAATGGATATTCGCATTGGTACAATTATCTCTGCTGAGAAAATGCCGAAGAGTGACAAACTGCTGAAACTTGAAATCGATACCGGAATTGATAAGCGTATTGTGCTAAGTGGAATTGCAAAATATTACGATCCCGCTGATATTATCGGTCAGCAAGTAACTATTCTTGTGAATCTTGCTCCTCGAAAAATGATGGGCATTGAATCGAACGGAATGATACTTATGTCAGAAAACGACAAAGGAGAATTGAGTTTTGTTGCGCCAACGAAGAATGATCAGAATAACGGAAGTTCTGTTAAGTAATATTGTCAGACTGAGCGGAGTCGAAGTTTGGCAATAACAAGAACGATCAGAATAACGGGAGTTCGGTTAAATAAGTGGTTTCCGGTTTCCGGTTCTTGGTTCTGTCAGCGAAATACACAAGACACACAAACACATTTCGATGACGATTGCCATTCCCAATCAACTTTTTTACTAGCTTAGATTCATGATCAATTTCCGCATATCAAGTCTTGCGTTGTTGACAGGAATTCTCTTGTCGAACTGCAAACCTGATCTTTCAAATCCTGATCCGCAACCAGGCAACGCAAACTTTACAAAAGTGATTGCGGTTGGAGGAAATTTCATGGCAGGATATCAGGACGGAGCATTGTACGGTGATGCGCAATACAAATCACTTCCTGCGTTGTTGTGTCGTCAGTTTGAAATGGCGGGTGGAGGATCCTTCACTCAAAATTATATTACTGGTGCCGACGGATTAGGGTGGAATAGCAAACCTTGGGAGAGCTGGTACATCGGCGCGTCTCATTTGAATTGGAGAACAGATTGCGAAGGAACAGTTTCATTGGGCCCGATAAAAGATAGCATTTCGGTTAGCGTTGCGGCTTCATTATTTGCAAATATTTATCTTGCGCCGAATTGCAATTTCGCCGTGCCATTTGCAACCACCGCGGAATTATTGTCGCCATCATTGGGAAATTTACCCACAGGAAATACGAATCCGTTTTATTATCGCATCGCTTCTT
Source organism: uncultured Chryseobacterium sp. (assembly GCA_964495745.1). Lineage (GTDB taxonomy): Bacteria > Bacteroidota > Bacteroidia > Palsa-965 > Palsa-965. Next base: position 1,413 of record CAZBYM010000085.1, read on the forward strand.
CTCCGGGAATTTCTACACCAATTGCTGATGCAGTAAACGCGAATGCTACATTCTTCACGGCTTGGTTAGGAATGGAAGACATTTTTGAATATGCGCGTCGTGGTGGCGAAGGTGTAACAATTGCACCAGCTTCGACATTCTCAGTGTATCTTGATTCTATACTTTCGTCACTAACTGCTAATGGAGCTAAAGGCGTGATTGCAAATATTCCTGACTTCCGTGAGTTTCCATATTACACATTGGTTCCATGGAATGGGGCAGAACTCACTCTCGCCAAAGCGGATTCATTGAATGATATTTATGTTGTTTCGGGATTGTCGCACATTCATTTTCAGGAAGGGCAGAATGCATTTGTAATCAACGATACGAATGCGCAGAGCGATGTTCGTCAGATTCGCAGAAACGAATACATCACGCTCAGCGTTCCGCTTGATTCTATGAAATGCAATTTCATGGGAATTCTGTTCTCTACAATTCCTGATCGTTACGTGTTGGATAGTGCAGAAGTAGAATTTCTTGATCAGATGATCGCAGCATACAATTCGGTGATTGCGCAAAAAGCTGCAGAGTACGGATTGGCTTTCGTTGACATGCGCGGATTTTTCCGTTCCATGAATGCAGGAATTCTCTGGGATGGAGTTGAGTTCAACGATACTTTCGTGAGCGGTGGATTTTATTCACTCGATGGTTATCATCCGAATCAAAAAGGTTACGCGCTCATCGCCAATGAATTCATCTACGCCATAAACGCAAAATTCGGCGCCACGATTCCTACGTTGAATTGCGAGGATTGTAATGGGGTGTTGTTTCCGTAGCTCGGACCATCATGTGATTCTAACCGCCTGCGGCAGCACGGAATTATTAGATTCCAAATCCTTTCACTTCGTTCAAGGAAGATTCGACTTCTCCGAAGTCGAGTAGTTAGGATACACTCATGATCCCAGCGGGATCACATCTTCCTTGAACGAAGTGAAAGGAAACAAACTTATTCCTTGCTGCCGCAGGCGAAAAACCTACTACTTCACCACCACCCTCTGCGACCACATCGAATCTGCATTCCGCACATTCATGATGTATAATCCTGAAGAAAGATTTTCTGTGTTGATCGAAGTTATTCCGTCCGCATCCGCAGGAGTTGTACTCACTAATTCTCCAATTGAATTGTACAACTCAATGGTGTAATCGTCACCTGCAAGACGCGAAGTATTTACGTTCATCACATCTTCCGCAGGATTCGGATACACTGAAATCAATGAAGGAATTGCAGGAAGATCATTGATACCGATTGCAGTTGTGAACGAACAATCCAAAGGATCACCACAAACATAATGCACCAGGAAATTACGGGTGATTACCAAAGTCGTATCATAATACAACGGATCACTTACGTGTGGAACGTGATCTTGTCCTTCATACGTTTCGAAGCAATGTTCTATTCCCATTTGAGTACAGCGAGCGTCAATTGAAAATGATCCATCAACCTGAAGCAAAGGATATACACCGACTAAAGTAATTAGATCTGATCCGTAAGGAACGGTATTGTCCGCATCACCATGGAACAAGAGGCAAGGGATATCTCCTGGATTAATGTAAGCCGTGTCTCCTAACGCTCCCGCGACATTTATTGCCGCACGCACCTTAGAAGAATAGCCGGGATTGCCACTTAAACCTTCTATGCCTCCATGTATTCCGAATTGATTTGTAGTATCTGCCCACGCAGGAAATTCACTTTCTTCATCAAGGTAAGCAACTTGCAAAGCCATAAATCCTCCGGCAGAAACACCCATGAAGAAAATATTTGATGTGTCAATTCCATAGGTATTTCCCATCGTGATATAATCTTTCTTGAAGAATCGCACGGCGGCTTTTGCATCATGCACGGCACGAATTACCGCTTCAGTTGCATCTGTGCTGTCAGGCCCCGGGAAAGGAAAATTGGTCATTCCAATTCGATAATCAATTGATGCAACAACATAACCCATATCTGCAAGATCGTTGCAGAGTTGAATTACGTCCGGACCTGTTTTTGAACCGCCCAGAAAATTTCCTCCATGCGCAAGAATGACCAACGGACGATTTGTAACTGTATCTCCAAGTGGCATCCACACATCAAGTCTCAATGTAGCCGCAGCATTGGTCATTGTAACATTTGATCCGTAGGTGATGTTGGAAATTACCGTGTCGGCGAACATGATATCGCGATAGCGTAAGCCGGTACAGCCTGTTTGTGAATTCAGTGTGTTCACCAAAAGCGAACAGGTAATTGCAGCGAGTGTAAAGATTTTTTTCATGTTATTTCGTGTTAGGGCGAAGTTGTTCAGAATTGATAAGTAAGTCCAAAACCGGGAGCGACTAATCGTGATTTGTAAGTTCCTGAGAATTGTGTTTCAAGATTGGTATCTGTTCTTTCCATTCCTTCAACAAAAAGAAATGAAAGATCAAGAGCGAGATTTTTTCCAAGAACGATGGTTGAACCAGCAGTAATTCCGATTCGGTTTGCGTCAGGAGTTTCAGGAGTCAGATAACCATCCTGCACCGGCGATTTGTCGAAATAGCAACCTGCCCGAACCGCAACGCGTGCAACTAATTGATATTGCACTCCAAGTCTTGCAATCCACGAATTCTGATACTCGCGTGCAGATGCGATGTCTTTCAATTTATCAGTGTTATCTGCAAAATCAATTCGCAAGGAATCGTAACTGCTCCAACCAACGAAGTTTGCATCAGCGGCTATTTTCCAGCGCCCGGTACTGATACCCATTCCAACATTCATCACGTGTGGAAGTTTAATCGCAGTTGTAAATGTTGTAGATGGAAAATACTCAGCCAATGAATTTGGAACAGTAAAGTCTGCTGTGCCTTTTTCAACTTTCACATTTACTGCCGAACGGTAACTCACGCCAAAACTCCAAACATCATTGGCGCGAATATAAACACCAACGTTGTATCCATATCCCGAAGCAGAACCGTCGAGCGCACCTTCACCATATTCTCCGGTTTGATTTTGCGTTGGAACTCCTTTGCGCAATTGAAATCCGCCTGTAGCATAAATAAATCCGGCGCCAATACCCACGTAATTATTCAGTTGGAAAGTCAATGTGGGCTGAACAAAAATTGTCTTGAGATTAATTTCACGAATCATAAACTGACCTTTCCAATCGTCTTCCCATTGTGCACGGCTTCCAAACGGAGTGTATACGCCAATACTCGCAGCAAGTCTTCCAAATCGCCACGACGCATAAAGTTCGAATGGCGTTCCTGTATTGTGAACCATTTCTGCAGTGTAAACACCTGGAGAAGGTTCAAGATAAACTGTGCGAGGTTTCAAAAGTGAAATGCCAACGTTTACTGTCAGCTTGCGATCAAGAAAAATTCCAGCTCCGGGATTAAAGAAAACAAAACTGCCATCAAGTAGCAACCCGGTTCCTGTATGGCCCATTCCAAGTTGACGCTGACCTTGCGCATTGATTTGAAATCCTCCTGCGAAAATTTCATGGGAACCAAACAACAACAAAACTGCGACTAGCCAACGGTTCATTCCCAAATGTAAATAAATGGATGCTGATTTCCTTGCTTTTGCCCAATAATCGCAAAAGCAAAATGCCGATCTGCATGTTAGTGCGGACCGGCATTTCAAATTGCAAGCAATATTAGTGTTGAACCAGAACTTTCTTTGTGATCATTCCGTTTGCTTCGGTTTTCACCGACACAAAATATGTTCCTGCGGCATAGGTGCTCATATCAACCGAATAATTTCCATTGGAAACCCCTGTGATCATGGTTGAACTCATTACTTCTCCAAGTACGTTCGTTACAATGATTTCACCGGTTTCGGAGTTCGATAGTTTGGTATTAACTGTACACAATCCGTTTGTTGGGTTCGGGAATACACTCACCGAGTTGGAATTGGTTTGTTCATCGATCGAAATAGTATTGTCAATAAGAATATCATCGATAAACAAATTGTTCCCGTTGTTACTGAGCGACTCAAACTTGAAAATCACGTTTGGCATTCCAATGAAACTGGTCAGATCTATAGATTCTCTGCGCCACTCTGTTACGAGCGGAACCGCATATACAATTGTATGCGGAGTAGTTGTAGACAAAGAACTTCCCGCTTCATTGTAGATTGTCGTCCATGTTAATCCACAATCCGTAGAAACTTTCACGAAGAGTTGATCGTTGCTCGAAGTATTATATTGGGAATAAGCAACTGTAAATTCAAGCGTTGTGCCTGCCGTAGCAGTGCTCATATCAATTTCAGGAGTCATCATGTGATCGCGTTGACCATTGATGTTCATGCTTCCGGAAAAGTGATCCATTTTCATACACTCAGAACTGTTTCCGAACCCACCTGTATTAGTAACTCGTCGCATGTAATTATTTGGATTGTAATTCACATACGTCCAACCAACGGGAGGAAATGTTGTTCCTGAAAATCCTTCGCTGAATGGGAAAGGGAACACCGGATTGAATGTTCGGAATGATCCTTCTTTTCTGTCATTCGCAGGATTGTTATCTGCGATTCCATTTGGATTCACCGTGTAAACAGTAAGCATATGTTCTCCTTGTCCCGGTGTAATTGAAGGAAGAGTCACAGAAACACTTGCGCCTGCAATCAATGTCCCAATCCAGGTATAAGAACTCATCTGAACATTATCGATGTTGGAAATAATCGTAACCGAATCCAGTGTTGTTGTTCCCATGTTAACAAGATTCACTACTGGAGCAACTGTAGATGCACAGACATTGTTTGTTAATGTGAAAAATGATGGAAAGTATGGCTGAACAAGAGGAGATGTTATTCCTGCGATCGATGCGTCAAGTGCCGCTGGTTGGATGTCAATACGAACAACTGTGTTCGCGGTATTATTTACAAACCAGATTTTTCCATCTGTGCCGAATTTCACACCTTGAATTCCAACCTGACCGGTAACAATTGTATCCATGAAAACCGGATTAGGGCCGGTAACGTCATATAAGTAAATGTTACCATTGGTGTAATCGCTAACGATCAATCTTCCATTATAAACATCAATACCACAGATCTGAGTTAGGAAGGTGTCGATTGTTTCCTGAACGGCTCCGGTAATATTTCTATAACCGGCAAGCATTTCATTCGCTGTAGATGGCGTTGAGAGTGGGCCTACATCTGTTCCAGTATTGGTGTTCATCCGGCGCAATGTCTTTTCTCCACTGTTGATATAGTACAACCACCCAGTAGACTTTTCCAAAATCATGTGTCCCGGAACATTGACAGTGCGTACAAAGGGAACATCTGTGTATCGGTAAAGTATGCCAGCCGAGTGATTGTCATATCCAGGTCCATGATCTGCAACGTAATCGTACTTAATAATATTACCATTGTGACCGTCGGCAACCCAATACGCTTTTGCTGAATCATGAGCGATTCCCATTGCGAATGGGCTCTGATGCAACATGTCGTAGTGACTACCAAGTGGTAATCCGCTTACCCAATTATTTTGAAATACTCGTGCTAAAATAGCCGTGTCGGAAGACCAGAGTGCAGGTCCCATGAAGGTTGAAGTAGGTCCGCCCGTACTTTGAATTTCGCTTACACAAGCCCACTGTCCCATATCAGAGAATGCAATTGCAGGAGGATAAGCCATGAAATGTGAAGTGTGCGTGTCTTTGCGATACTGCGAAGTTTGTGAAGCTGTTCCCGCATCATAAACAATAACTACACTTCCACCGGAAGATGTTCCTTTGTTAACAACCCACAATTCATTTGTATTGGGTTTGAAATCAAGATCTCTTGGATTGTTAACCTGTTGAGCTGAACCTGCGATCGTTGTATACGTCAGTGAATCCGTCAGGTATTGATCGGTGTAATTCTGCGCGGTAACAAGTGTTGCACAACAGCACAATGCAAGTGCTGAGATTGTTTTTTTCATGATGATAAATTGTTTGGCATGGTTTGTATAGGGAGGATAGTATTGACTTGTTACAGGATTCTACTTAGAGATTAAAAACTGATTTACATTCACATTAGCGCCTTGAGCAACTTCAATATAATATGTACCTGAAGACAATGCTTCGCAGTCAATGATAAACTTATTGTTGCCTGCGATTAATGCTCCGGAAAAAACATTCATCACTATCTGGCCTTGGGAATTTTTCACGCTCACTACTACAGGATCGTTCGTTTCAGCGAAGATTGACAATGCTACATTATCTGTTGTGGGATTCGGAAACACAGTAATTGCTGGATTCGTCTCTGGAACAAAAACAATTCCTGTCACATCAGCAAGTGCAGAATCTATTGCGTTGGCAATTCCCAGTGAATCATCAGCACCAATATTGTTTTCGTTGAAATACACTTCGTGACCAAATCCTCCTCCGAGAATAACAATTTTCGGCATTCCAACTCCGCCATAATCGCTCATGCGGATTGTTGAATCAGAAAATGTGGTGATGTTAGTAATGTTTTCTGCCCACGCCCAAGTATCAAGCGTTGCACAGGAACTGTTTCCATAATCATCAATCAGATACATCAAAACCTGACCAGGATTTGTAACGGCATAATTCGCGGCAACTTCATTGGCTGTTTGTGCGGCATCAATGCAGCCCGGACAAGGCATTACCCAAACCAGAACAATTATTTTGCCGGCATTTAATTCAGTAAACAGGTCGTGATTATTTCCCGTACAGTCATTGGCATTAAAATTAACTGCAGTTTGCGCATGCAATGCGAAAGAGCAAGAGATGGCAATAAGCAGAAGGATCAGTTGTTTTTTCATAAAACGTATTCGAAAAATCGCGTTCTGTTTACATTGTTAATTGCTGCTCGGCTTGCGAGATGCCGAATTATGTTGGTAATCAGGTGATTTACAGGATTTTTGAAGTCTCAATAATACAAAGAATAATCCTGAACTCGGACGTTAATTAAGTTGATTTCGACCATTCTTGGCCATATACGGCTGGACCTATGATCTGGATCGCCCAAACACTACAAGAATTTCGGATTTGTACCGGAAAGTCGTGTGTCCGCTTCGTAAAATCGCGAATTGAATTATTGCACTCTTGACAAAGTCTGTGGCAGAGCAACGCAGTGTGTGTCAATGGGAAACTGAATGATCATTCGCACTTTTTGAGACAATTCATCGACATCAGTTTTTGTAAGACCCAAAGTTGAAATTGGTGCGTGAATCACAACTTCTGATATTCCCGGCATTGCGGAACTTGTTAAGAAATTTCCTCCGCCCAAAAGTTTCCAATTGGAAACAAAGGTTACCGGAAGTATTGGTACTTGTGATTGAATTGCAACCGCGAACGCGCCTGGTTTGAATGGCGCGAGTGTGGGAGCTTCCTTCGAACGCGTGCCTTCCGGAAAAATTACCAATGGAATTCCTTTTTTCAATTCAAAAGCCATTCTCCTCAAAGCCCTGAATGAACTGGCCAGACTGCTTCTGTCAACCATAATATTCATTCCTGAAGTATAGAAAATGTGAAACAATGGCCATTTTTCTATTTCTTTCTTCCCTGTAAAAACAAAATAGCGCTTGAACAAACTATAGATACACCAGGTGTCAACAAAGGAAGAATGATTTGAACATAATACAAAAGCTCCGGTTGAGGGTATATTGTTTTTCCCTTTGACTTTCATAAACACTCCTGTTAATACTAATATCAGAAATGCATGGTATCGCATCATGGGAAAAGCATATTTGTATCGACCGGGTTGAGATAACAAAAAGTAATACACCGGAAACGTTACTAAGAGTAAACCTGAAAACAATATCAGATAATATATTTTATAAATGAGTTGAATCGAAAAAAAAAGATACTTCATCATGATCATATTCTCAGAATTCTATTTCAATAAATTGTATTTACGGGGAAAATTGCGAGCTGAAATGTTTGAGCGAATAAACGTGCTCTTTTACTTCCTGTGCCCATTCATAGTCTGACTTATCGCGAGTGAAGGATGAATAATTAATTGGTTTTCCGAAAGTCAGATTAATCGATTTATTTTTTTGTTTGTAGGTTTCATTCACCAGATAAAACATTTCGAGATTGATCTTCACCCCAACCATTTTTCTCATCGAAGCTAAATTGTAGAAGAAATTGCTGTTGCTGGCATCTACATGAACCGGAATTACAACCTGTTTGTGCCGTACTGCTTTAGTGACAAAGCTTTTCGTCCATTCTGAATCTTTGACTACTCCATTTTGCTTTCTGGAAACCAGCCCTGCAGGAAAAACAATTGTACATTCATCTGATGCATAGGCCTGATTAATCAGCTTCATATTCTGCACTGCAGTTTTGCCATGTTTGTTCACTGGAATCAACAGCGAATTCATATTCTCCAGATTCATCAGGATATCATTCACCAAAGCTTTCATGTCGCTGCGCTTTTTGGCAAGTTCCCGCATCACAGCTATTCCGTCAAGTCCACCGAGTGGATGATTACAGACAATGATGCATCCTCCATCTGAAGGTACATTCTCAAGTCCGGCGCTGGAAAGTTCGATTTCAAAATTCGCGATTGCCGCGTTAATGAATTCGTGATTCAGTTTGTTTCGGTTGTTCAGAAGGAACGTATTGAAATCTTTTTCATGCACGATCCGCTTCATATACCGAAGAAGAAATCCAGGAAGCCACTTAAGCAGCTTTGGATTCTTGTCACGAATAACTTTTTCAAGGTCAATGAGTTTTATTTTTTCTGTTTGTTGCAAAATTACCTTCTCTGTTGACTGATAAATTACTTGAAGTACGAGAGAGAAAACTATGATCTGGCACATTGAATAATACGGACGGAATCTTCCGATTCGCCTGGCAATTGATGGATATTCCGCTCATAAAATCACAATTCTGAAAAGAAGAAACACGAAATAGTCAGTTTAATAACTGATTGATATCACTTCATAGCCTTAGACTTTGATTCAAATTTGTGCAGTGGTGATTCAGCGTTTTGCTGTCGAGGATGTTTTTATTTTCAGAATTCAACAATGGAAAAACTGAAGAGTGTTTCCCGTGTGATTTTTTTCGTTTTAGGAGTGGTTGCCTTTCTACTGATTGCGCAACCGTTTCTGGTTCCGTTTCTATATGGATTGCTGATCAGCATTCTGCTTTATCCCATTTGTAAATGGCTGGAAAAAATCAAATTTCCAAGAGGATTGGCGATTCTGGTTGCGGTTACTTTGTCGGGAATTTTGTTTTCCGGAATTATCCTGATTCTCATTCTGGAGATCAATTCACTTCGAAATGAAATTCCATCGTTGGTTGCTGGGGCGAATGACGCGTTTCTGACAGCGCAAAACTGGATTACAGCGAATCTGGGAATCTCGCTGCCGGAACTGAAAAGTATGGCGATCGATGCTGGAAACAATTTGAGCCAGAATATTGGAGGATTTCTTTCCAGTACTGCAACAGGATTATTTAACATTGTTTTGATTCCCGTTTATGCCGGACTGCTGCTATACTACAGAAGCACCATTGTCAATTTTATCATTTCAATTGCCGGAAGCAAATACAAAGTTGAATTGCCGAAAATCCTCAACGAGGCGATTCACACTTATTTCAAATATATCAAGGGAATGTTTCTGGTTTATCTGATCGTAGGTGTCTTGAATAGCATTGGCTTGCTTTTTCTCGGAGTGAAATACCCTGTTCTGTTCGGAATGTTGACTGCTTTCATGACAATCATTCCATATTTCGGAATAATGATCAGTTCGTTATTTCCCATCAGCATGGCATGGCTTGCCACAGGTGAGATGTATGTTCCGCTTGGAATCATTGCACTGTTTTCATTCGTCCAATATCTTGAAGCGTATTTTATTTTTCCGTATGTCGTTGGGAAACAATTGAACATTAATGCGCTTGCCTCCATTGTCCTGATTATTATTGGGGGACTAATTTGGGGCGTGGCAGGGATGTTGTTGTTTCTTCCGTACGTGGCTTTGCT
>CAZBYM010000086.1:0-11156 GCA_964495745.1 uncultured Chryseobacterium sp.
ACGAAATCACTTCCCGAGCCTTTGCAGACCTGGCTTAATTTGTCCTGCGGGATAATTCTGTGCGGCCTTGATGTAATCTTGAACAAAATACGGATTTACTCCTAACGTTCTTGCAACTGATTCTTTCGATTTATCCTGGAGAAAGTGATACTGAAGTAGTTTTACATAGAACCCAAACAGTGTTGCTATTGTCACCGGAATCGGATGTTCTTTTGGATTTGATCCGAAGTAATTTACAATCTGATTTGCTTTTACAATTTCGCGCTCACCGAGAGCCTTCTGCAATTCGAATGTATTGTAATCCTTACTGATTCCAATATTCTGTTGAATGTGCTCCAACGTAATATCAGTGCCGGGAGGTAAATTGATCATCAATTTATCCAGCTCGTTCACTATTTTCCCAAGATCGGCGCCTAAATATTCCGTAAGCAATTGAGTTGTTTTTGCGCCTGCCGTATAGTTTTTTTCTTTCAGATACCCTGTGATCCAATCCGGAACTTTGTTGTCGTACAATTTTTTCGACTCAAAAAGAACACCATGTTTCGCAATCGTTTTCGGAAATGTTTTTCGTTTGTCGAGCGATTTGTATTTGTAGCAAAGAATGAGAACAGTAGACGCGAGCGGGTTCATCACATAGGATTCCAGTTCTTCAATGTTCTTGACATTCTGCGCTTCTTTCACGATAACGACTTGCTTCTCGGCCATCATGGGATATCGTTTCGCTTCGCTGATAATTGTAGCGACGTCTACATCACGGCCATACAAAATCGATTGATTGAATTCTTTTTCAGCATCATCTAGAATGTTTTTTTCCGCATAGTCTGCAATAAGATCAATGAAATAAGGTTCTTCTCCCATTAGAAAATAAACGGGTTTGAACTTCTTTTTCTTGAAATCGCTGATGATGTCTTTGTGATCCACGTCCTACGAATTTAAGGATGATTGGATGATTTGATGACAGGATGATTGAATGAAGAGAGGAGAAGTTATTCACCAATATGGCGCGCACTCGTCCTCATTCTCTGATCATTCTATCACTTTATGATCAGAACTGCAGATGTTTTACAGTAAGACCGTTGTTAATCAATTCTTTCAGCGAATCAATTCCAATCTTCAGTTGTCGATCGACAAAATCGGCAGTAACTTTTTTATCGCTCTCTTCGGTCTTGACACCTTCAGGCACCATAGGCTGATCTGAAACGAGCAAGAGTGCTCCTGTTGGAATTTCATTGTGAAAACCGACCATGAAAATTGTTGCTGTTTCCATGTCAATCGCCATTGCGCGAGTTGTTCTCAAGTATTCCTTGAAAGCATCATCATGTTCCCAAACCCGACGATTTGTTGTGTAAACCGTTCCGGTCCAATAATCACAATCGTAATTGCGAATGGTCGTTGAAATTGCTTTCTGCATGCTGAAAGCAGGAAGCGCAGGAACTTCCGGAGGAAAATAATCATCGCTGGTTCCTTCACCACGAATCGCTGCAATAGGCAATATCAAATCTCCAATGTTATTTTTCTTTTTGAGACCGCCACATTTTCCTAAAAAAAGCACTGCTTTCGGATCAATAGCGCTTAGCAAATCCATGATGGTTGCAGCAGAAGCGCTTCCCATTCCGAAATTGACAATTGAAATTCCGCCGGCATGCGCACTTTGCATAGGACGGCCTTCGCCCATAACCGGAACATTATTCCAACTGGCGAACATGTGAACGTAGTTCGAGAAATTGGTTAAGAGAATGTACTTGCCCCAGTCTTCAAGAGGAATTCCTGTGTACCGTGGGAGCCAATTTGCGACAATGTCTTCTTTGTTTTTCATAGGTTGTTCTTTACAAAGATACGATTCGTGAGGAGTTGGGAGTATAGAGTGCGGAGTTTGGAGTGGAAACAGTTCCGTAGTTTAGCTTCGCAAAACCAAACGATGGTCCAACTTAACTTCCCTGAATACACTTTTCAATTACGTGTAACTGATGCAGGCAATGAAATTTTCGATGATGTTCGAAAGCGTTGGGTGGTTTGTACGCCTGAAGAATGGGTTCGACAACATACAGTGCGGTGGTTGAATTCTGAAAAAAAGTATCCTGTTTCATTGATGGCAGTTGAGAAGCAAATCAAAGTGAATGGAATGGCGCGGAGATGCGATGTGGTTTGCTATGACACGACTCTTGCGCCGATTCTGATTGTAGAGTGTAAATCGCCGGATGTAAAAATTACGCAAGAAGTTTTTGACCAGGCTGCCAGATATAATCTTGTTGTTGGAGCAAGGTACTTTCTTCTAAGTAACGGCTTGCAACATTTCTGTTGTGCGTTAGACAGCGAAAGTTATCAATGGAATTTTCTGAAAGAACTTCCGGAATACAAATAAGAAAGGCGACCAGTTCATAGTCGCCTTTCTTATTTAATAGGGAGAGATTGTTATTCGACGTTAATCGAAATTACTTTCTCAGTATCGGTACTTCTGATGTGCACTGAATACATTCCGGCAGCAACATCAAGCTTCATTTCAATGCGACCATTCTTAATTGCAGAAACAGATTTTGTTGCAACTATTTCGCCAAGGGTGTTGGTTACATAGATTGTAAGATCAGTCGCCTGAGAAAGATTAACGTCAACATTGAATGCGCCGTTCGAAGGGTTAGGGAACAAGCTAATTGCGCCTTCCGCATTCAGGTTTGCAATATCAAGGCTGAAGTCAACAAGTACTGAATCAACAGTCACGCAGCCAAGTGAATCAGTTATTGTAACGGTGTACCAACCGGTAAGAACGTTCTGAATTGTGTCATACGTTCCTCCATTGCTCCACAAATAAGTTACCGGGCCGGTGTTGCCGGATACAACAACTTGTGCAGATCCATCGGCGCAAACAGCACAAGATGCGTCAACAGAACTCATCGTTCCAGACAACAATCCGCACACATCATACCCAACAAAAACTGTATCCATTGTTACGCAACCGAATCCATCAGTAACAGTAACCATATACGTGCCGGTCAACAAACCAGTTGCCGTAGAAGCATTTCCACCGGAAGGAGACCACGAATATGTTAGTGAGCCATCTGTACCAGTTGTAGTAACCGTTGCAGTTCCATCTGGGCACGTCAAGCATGATGCTTGAGTAGAACTTGCTGAGCCGGCATTGTTGGCACATACATCACCGAAAGCCGGGCGAATCACGTATGGTTTCGCAAAACCTGCTCCGAAGTATTCATTATTCGCCCAGGTTCCTGCAGGACTCGTAGGCCAATCCACCCAGGTTTTTCCAGCCGTAAAAATTGAGTTGGTTTGACCAAGCGCCAGAGTGCTGTCAAATTCAATTGCAGTAATAACGTAAGTTCCTGCTGCCATAGAAAAAGGACCTCCATCCATTACAAATTGGTAATAGCGAGCGGAGTCATCCGGATAAATCATCGTATCAGTATAAGCCGCAATGGTTGTAGGAACTCCACCGGCAGTATTCCAAACTACAAGCGCCATTTCCTGGCCTGTATATCCGCGGGTCACATACATGCCAATCGTGGTAAGCACGTCAGCGTTTGGTAGGATATACGCCTGTCCAAGATAGCCGCCATTCCCGGCACCAATTCCCAACGATCCAACAACAGTTCCATCGTCCCTTGCGTACAGACTGTCATCAACAAGATAACCACCCCAGAAAACGGAATCAGTAAGAGGATTTCCATCAGGCATTGAATGATGCACTACGAATTCTGCATCGTAAAAATCGGGAAGCGTTGCGCTGTATCCTGTAATTGTAAACGTGGATGTTCCGGCAGGCGCAAGTGTTGATATTGTTGGGCTATTTGCTGTGTAAACTGTTGCACCCAAACCGTCAAAAACTTCTACAGAAACATAGACGTTGTTAATTGTGTTCGTTCCGTTATTGTCAATTGTTCCCGTGAAAACCATTGGTTGTACCTCAGAAACAGGAACTATCGTGTATTCTGAAACTGTATCCACAAAAGTGATTCGTGCGTCATTAACAACCGCAGCGAAAACCTGAATATCGTCAATAAGTAAAAGGAATTCGTCAGTAGAATTGTTTCTGAATCCAATATACACAGACTGTCCAGCGAACGCCGCCAAACTAACAGTACGTGGTGTCCAGACTGTATTCTCCGCAGGGATAGTAAAAACCTGCGTTGAACCGGTGATCTGGTTTCCGATAACTCCAGGCCCACCAGTTGGAGGTCCGGATGCTGATGTCATAATGCGAACTTCATAACCATCTGGGTAAGAAGGGTCATAAGTAACTGCATTCCATGAAAGCGTTGTTCCGGCGTTGATACCAGCCACAAGTGGAGTCCACATCCAATCATTTGCAGTACCTGCCGGCGTGTACCATGAAGTACTGAAGGCGCAAGAATCTGCTACGTTAAAGCTGAAATCTTCGCGACGCTCCCAAGCTTCGTTTACATAGCTAACGGTAGCTGCAGGAGTCAGATTGTCTACGTTGCGTTTCAACATGTTAGAAGGCCAGCTGTATGTTCCGGCACCACCAGCGGTAGGTCCGCCAATTCCGTCAAAATCTTCAGAGTAAAGCACCTGCGCAGAAGCTGTCATAGCTAGCAAACAGGATACAGAAAGGGTAAGTAAAATTTTCTTCATGAACTTGTTTTTCAAATATGAATCGCGAAAATAGCCGTTTTTGATGAATCTAATACTGATGGTGATATTATCTCTTCTAATCTTGTGGAAATCAGATCGAATGCGCCCTAATACTTTGATTCAACGAGGTTATTTGTTAAATTCGAATCCTCTCCGAAGGAGTTCTTCGGACAATAAATGCACACCAGACCTTATATTTTATCATGAGAAAAACTTGTACACTTTCGCTTTTAGCGGGACTCGCTATTTCTGCGACAACATTTGCAGGTAACCCGGGACAAAATCTGCCGGCACCGAATTTCACTCCGATTGATAATCTTCAAACGGATGAATACATGGCGAATACAATCATCGTGAATGTTCTTCCGGAATATCGCAGCGTTTGTACACCTAATCAGATCGGAATTCCTGCGGTACAGGATTACTTCCTCATGTTAGGTGCAGACCGTATTGAGAAGATGTTCCCTTTGCACAAAGCACCTGAAAAAGCTTTCAATGAATGGGGCGCACCTAACGAGGATATTTCTCTCATTTACATTATCCATTACAATGGAGCAATGCCTTTGCCAATGGCAATGGGTAAACTTTACCGTTTAGGTTTCTTTGAATATGCACAGCCGTATTATATTCCTAAAGTTGATTTCCTTCCAACGGATGCGCAGGCAACTTCAGCTTCTTCCTATCACTTGTATAAGATTGTAGCTGCATCAACTTCCGGTTTGTCAGGTTGGGACATCAGCACAGGAAGCACTTCCATTACCGTTGGAATTGTTGACACGGGAACGGAATACACGCACAGTGATCTTTCAGGACAGATTCAGTTCAACCTTGGCGATCCACTTTCCGGAGGTGACGATGATGGTGATGGTTTCATGAACAACTATCGTGGTTGGGATGTTGCCATGAATGATAACGATGCTACTTGGCAAGGTAATGCACACGGCGTACACGTGAGCGGATGTGCTTCGGCTCAAGTAAATGGTGGTGGACAAGTTGCAGGATCTGGATTTAACTGCAGATTTCTTCCTGTGAAAATTGCTGATGCGTCTGGTACTTTGACAAATTCTTATCAGGGAATTACCTATGCAGCTGATCATGGTTGCGACGTGATTAACTGCTCTTGGGGCGGAACAGGTGGTGGACCATTTGAGCAATCGATCATTGATTATGCAACGAACAATTGCGACGCTCTTGTAGTTGCGGCTGCGGGAAACAATTCAATTGATCAGGCATTTTATCCAGCTGCACTTGACAAAGTGTTCAGTGTAGCTTCAACTACTTCTAGCGATTCAAAATCGTCGTTCTCCAACTACAATTATACTGTAGACGTTGGAGCTCCTGGATCAAACATCAACGCTACATGGGTAGGTAATAGTTACACATTGCAGAGTGGAACTTCAATGGCGTCTCCGGTTTGTGCCGGTGCTGCTGCAATCGTTCGTGCCTACTATCCTGCTTATAATGCTTTGCAAGCTGGAGAAAGACTGAAAATGACCTCTGACTACGTTGGTGCTAACATTTCTTTCCCAAACAAAATGGGTAAAGGTCGTATCAATCTTTATCGTGCTTTGACTGATCCAACCAGTGTATCAGTTGCATACATCAACCGCGCGCTTACTGACAACAACGATCAGGTATTTGTTATTGGTGATACAGTCAGAATTACCGGCGATTTCTTTAACTACCTAGGGGCTACTACAAATCTTACGGCTACAATGTCGGTTGTAACAGCAGGTGGTTTTGTTACTGTTTATGATGGTACTACAAATCCTGGAGTAATTCCATCGTTTACAGGTGTTGGTCACAGCGCAGATCCGTTCCAGGTAATTGTTAATCCAAGTGCTCCTCTAAATCAGGCGATCACTTTGAAAGTTACATTGACTGATGGAGCATGGACGTATGATCAGTTCATTGTTATTTATGTGAACGTGGATTACATCAATATCGCAATCAATGATGTTGCAACTTCAATCACATCGAAAGGTTTGATTGGTTATAACGCAAACTCGCAAGCACAAGGTTTAGGTTTCACTTATCTCACAAGTACTACTTTGCTTTATGAAGGAGCATTTATGATTGGAGCTTCCAGTGCCAATGTGAATGACATGGCTCGTGGTACTGGTGCTAATCCAGATGTCGATTTTGCTTCACAAGTAACAGTAATGGAAAACGGTCCTACAGTTTCTGACATGGACGTATCGGGTTATTTCCGTGATAACGTTGCAGCAACTCCATTGCCCGTGAGAATTCACCATTATGCTTATGCGTGGACAACTTCTCCAAACCGTAAATATGTTATGGTGAAGTATGTAATCCAGAATACCGGAACCGGCACGTTGAATAACGTTTACGGTGGCATTTTCGCTGACTGGGATGTTGATGCTGCTACTTACGCCGCGAATAAAGCTGATGTAGACAATACGAATCGTATGGGATATGTGTATCACACGGCAGCCAATGGATTATTTGTTGGGACTAAGTTGCTTTCAAGCGGAGGCTTCAATGCCTACGGAATTGACAACATCAGTGGCGGCGGCGGCGGAGTGGATATGTTTGACGGATATGACGATGCAGACAAGTACACCACGCTTTCTACAATGCGTGCTCAAGCAGGTGGAACCGGAAGTGGAAACGATGTATGCAATGTCGTGAGCAGTGGACCACATACAATTGCAGCTGGAGATTCAGTTACTATCGCTTTTGCTCTGATTGCCGGTGATGACCTTGCTGATTTGCAGAACAGCGCAATTGAAGCTCAGAACATGTATGACAATAACGTTCCAACTAATATCACTGTTGTTGGAGATAACACTTCCGGCATGGGAGTTTATCCTAATCCGGCGAACGGAAATGCAGAGTTGTCTTACACAATACCTGAAAGTGGAAACACGAACATTACAATGTATGATGCGGCCGGTCGCGCAGTTCAAGTGATTAGTCAAGGTGGACAAGCTGCAGGAACATATCGTACAACGTTGAACACGGCTATTTTGCCTGACGGAGTTTATTTCATTCGCATGATAAATGGTGATGCGATTACAACCCGTCGATTGGTTATAGCGCACTAAGTATTAAAGAAACAAAAGCCCGTTCTGGAGTAATTCCCGGACGGGTTTTTCTTTCTACCTTATTCATAGCTATATTTGCACAAAATAAATTTAACAATGGACATTAGTAAAGTAATTGCGATTGCAGGAATGCCAGGACTCTACAAAGTAGTTGCACAGGCGAAGAATGGAGTAATTGTAGAATCTCTCGTTGACAAAAAACGAGTGCCCGCTTTCAATTCGCATAAGATAAGTGCGCTTACAGATATCAGCGTTTATACAAGCGGCGAAGATTTACCACTGAAAGATGTGTTTCAGAAAATATTTGACAAAGAAGCAGGAGCTAAATGCCCTGATCCGAAAGCACACGATGAAAAAGGTCTACGCGATTATATGCTGACTGTAGTTCCTGAATACGATGCTGAACGCGTTCATATTTCGGATCTGCGTAAAATGTTCGCTTGGTACAACATGTTACAGGTTTCCGGCTTGTTAACTGCCGAAGAAGCAAAAGACGATCTTGACGCGAAAGATCTCATCGGTGATGATAAATCAAAACTATCAGTGAATAAGAAAGAAGCCGTTACAAAGCAGCAATCAAAATCCAACGCTCCTAAAGTGAAGGCACAAGGAGTACGTAAGTCAGGAACGGCTTAAGCTTCCAATTCTTTACATGTCCGAAATCACTACGTCTGCGAATCTTCGCCTCGCGAGGGTTTTTCTTCCTGAGAAAATCTCTTTCGAGTCTTGGGAATTGCTCGAACCGTTTTTCAAGCAGCTTGACAATCGCGAGATTGACTCTGTAGCTGATTTAGAAAAATGGCTCGCTGACTTGAGTGAACTCGAATCTGCATTACACGAAGAACTGGCCTGGAGATACATCCGTTCAACAATCAATACTGCGGATACAGTTGCGGAAGAAGCCTACGATTTTTTTGTGTCGGTCATAGAACCGGAAACTGCTCCTTGGCTTCAGAAGCTAAGTAAGAAACTTGTGTCATCAGATTTTGCTGAACAACTCAATCGCGAAAAATATTTTGTATACCTGCGCGGAGTTCGAAATGATATTGCGTTGTATCGCGAAGAAAATATTCCGCTTTTTACGAAGATTGATCAGCTCGCACAGCAGTATGGCAAAATTGCCGGAGCGCAAAGTATTGTGTTTGAGAATAAGGAACTCACGATGCCGCAAGCATTCGCATTCCTGCGCAATACAGATTCATCTATCCGAAAAAATATTTTCGAATTGGTTTGGAAGCGGAGAGAAGAAGATCGCAAACAACTCGACGATTTATTTTCAGAACTTGCTGCAGTTCGTCACCAGGTCGCACTGAATTGCGGTTTCGAAAATTTCCGTGATTACAGTTTTGCTGCAATGGGACGATTTGATTATTCAAAAGAAGATTGTTTTGATTTTCACAACGCGATTGCAACGCACGTGGTTCCGCTCATTGACGAAATTTATTCGCTGCGAAAGGAAAAAATGAAGATTGAATCGTTACGCCCATATGATAAAGATGTTGATCCGGAAGGAAAAGCACCTCTTCAACCATTTCATGGGGGAAAAGAGCTTCTTGAGAAATCGTTCCGTGTTTTTGGTAAGCTGAATCCGCAGTGGAGAAAATCGCTTGAGTTGATGCAAGAGATGGGGCATTTTGATCTTGACTCACGAAAGAATAAAGCGCCTGGCGGTTATAATTATTCGTTGCCCGTTAGCGGTGCTCCATTTATTTTCATGAACTCTGCAGATTCGCATGGAGATGTGATCACAATGGTTCATGAAGCGGGGCATGCATTTCATTCTTTTCGAATGAACGATCTTCCGTTGTACGCCATGAAAAATCCACCATCGGAGGTCTGCGAACTTGCGAGTATGTCAATGGAATTAATGACTATGGAAGCCTGGTCGGAATTTTATCCTGATGCCAACGATTTGAATCGCGCAAAAATGGATCAGCTTGAAAAAGTTATTTCCGGTCTTGCATGGATTGCTGCAGTCGATAAGTTCCAACATTGGTTGTATGAGAATCCTGGACATGCGATTGCTGATCGTGAGAATTCGTGGAAAGAAATTTCCGGTCGCTTTGAATCGAAAATAATTGATTGGAGTGGTTACGAAAACATCCGTGCGTTTTCCTGGCAAAAGCAATTGCACATTTTTGAAGTGCCGTTTTATTACATCGAGTATGGAATGGCACAGCTTGGAGCCATTGCGTTGTGGCGCGAATACAAATTGAATCCGGCAGCAGCTATTCGCAACTATGAATCGGCTCTGAAGCTTGGTTATTCGCGAGCGATTGGGGAGATTTTCGTTGAAGCAGGTGTGAAATTCGAGTTTTCAGCTGAATACATTCATGAGCTCATGAATTTCGTGAAAAGTGAGTTGCAGAAATTGAAATAAGAGAAATTCAATTTATCTTTCAGTATCAATTTTCGAAATGATGAAGCACATTAATCCACCTAAGGCAGAAGCACTAAACGATTATCAGAGCACGTATGTAAATTTGATTGGCACCCGGAATGTGCTTTCTGTTCTTGAATCGCAAATCCTCGATTTCAAAGCTCTGCTTTCCGAGATTCCATACGAGAGCGAAGATTATTCGTACGCAGAAGGAAAATGGACGATCAAACAATTGGTTGGACATGTAATCGATACTGAGCGCATCATGTGCTATCGCGCGATGTGCATTGCTCGTGGAGAAAAAGCTTCGCTTCCCGGATTTGATGAAAATGCATACGTGAATGCAGCGTCTTTCAATGAACGTTCACTTTACGATCTTGGTCATGAATTCGGCGCTGTGCGGGAAGCAACAATTGCACTCTTCAGGTATTTTACCGACGCAGAACTGGATGTAAAAGGTGTTGCTAACAACAATCCGACAACACCACGCATTTTATTATTCATGATTGCGGGTCATCATATTCATCACGAGAAAGTTTTGCGTGAACGTTACGCTGAAGTGATGATCTGAGATTTAGTCAGCTTTGAAAATCTTCTGATGAATCCAATGCTCGCGACGAAAAGTCCGGCGATGAATCCGTACCAAACTCCTGCAGCGCCCATTTCAAGTTTTACACAGAAGTACCAGCTGATTGGTAATCCGATTAGCCAGTATGCAATGAACGCAACCCATCCCGGATAAACGGTGTCTTTTAATCCACGCAATGCACCTTGTGCTGTGACTTGCACACCATCGAACAATTGAAAAGCTGCTGCAATCAGTAACAAAGAAGATGTATACATCAACACATCTTTTTCATTGTTGAAGAAAGCGGGTAATTCGTTTCGGAAAATCACAAAACAAATTGCGGAGACCATCATAAATCCCAATGAAAGCAGAATTGCGCTGAATCCTGCGCGACGCATTCCCAATCGATCAGCCATTCCAACGTAATGCCCTACGCGAATTGTTGCGGCTGCGCCAAGTCCGCTGGAAACCATGTACGTCATTGCTGCAAGACTAATTGCTAATCGATGCGCAGCAAGTTGCGCAGTTCCGGGAATGA
>CAZBYM010000087.1:0-11101 GCA_964495745.1 uncultured Chryseobacterium sp.
GAATCTTGTTAACGCAGGAAACATCTCTGGTGTCAACACAGCAACACTGACAATCAACCCGGTTTCTGCATCAGACGCAGCAAACGATTACAATCTGATTGTAACTGGCGATTGCTCATCAAATGACGCTTCAAACAATGCGACGCTCGACGTTGATTCGTTTGCAGTTGTTGTTTCACAACCTATGAATCAAACAGTGTGCGAAAACGGTTCTGCAAGTTTCACAGTAACTGCAACAGGAACAAATCTGGTTTACCAATGGAGAAAAGGAATTGTGAATCTTGTTAACGCAGGAAACATCTCCGGTGCAAACACAGCAACACTTACAATTAATCCTGCAGCCGCACTCGATGCTGCTACCGATTACAATGTAATTGTTTCAGGAACCTGTGCTCCTGGAGATACTTCGAACAATGCTGCACTTATTATTGATGCTGCACCGTTCATCACCGGACAACCTGTGAATGAAACAATATGTGAAGGCAATGCAGTAAGTTTCTCAGTTGCTGCAACAGGCGCTGGCCTTACTTATCAATGGAGAAGAGGGATTGTCAACCTTGTGAACAATGGCGACATTTTCGGAGTGACAACTTCAACGCTCACAATTAATCCGGTAAATTTCTCTCATGCTGCAACCGATTACAATGTTGTAGTAACAGGAACATGTAGTCCGTCTGTGACATCAAACAATGTCACACTCGCTGTAGATTCTTCACCGGTTGCAGTTGCATCCAGTAATTCTCCAGTCTGCAATGACAGTACGATCTATCTTTACGCACAAACTGCAAATGGAGCGACCTACTCATGGACCGGACCAAACGCATTTTCATCTAGCGATCAAAATCCAATCATTGGCGCAGCTTCTGCTACAAACGCCGGAACGTATTCGTTGACGGTAACCGCTAATGGTTGTTCAATGCCATCAAGTGTTGCAGTAACAGTAGGTCCATGCAACGATATAGACTTCCACATTCCAAACGGATTCTCTCCGAACGGAGACGGTGTGAATGATCTTTTTGTCATCCGTGGAATATTAAACTTTCCGGAAAACAATTTCGTAATCTACAATCGTTGGGGCAACGTAGTGTTCGAAGCAAGTCCTTATCAGAATACATGGGACGGTCGTTCAACACAAGGCTTAACAGTTGGCGGCGACGAACTTCCGGTAGGAGTCTACTTCTACGTTCTTGATCTTGGAAATGACACACCGATCTACAAAGGAACAATCTACCTCAACAGATAATCTGATCACTGCTAATCAACTCATGAAATAATAAATAAACAAAATGAAAACTCTCAAAACGTTAGTAGCAACATTGGCTCTTACAGCAGGCAGCACAGCTGTCATAGCACAACAGGCGCCAATGTACACGCACTACATGAATAACACACTGATGATTAATCCAGGATATGCCGGAAGTAGAGATGCCTTAACCATAACTGCTCTTCATCGCTCACAATGGGTTGACTTTAATGGTGCGCCACTCACACAAACCTTAACGATGCATGCGCCGTTAAGAAGTGAGCACATCGGAATTGGTCTCTCAGTTTCAAATGACAAAATCGGACCCATCAATACAACATCTGTTTTTGCTGATTTTGCATACATCATGAAGCTTTCTCCAAAAGCAAAACTTGCAGTTGGATTAAGCGCTGGAGCAAACATTTTTCAGGCTGACATGAGTGCAATGGATCTGGATCAACAAAGTGATCCTGTATTTCAAACAAGCATCAGCAATCATGTCACACCAAATTTTGGATTTGGGTTATACTATTCCATGAAACATTTCTACGCTGGCGTTTCCGTTCCGAACTTATTGGAAAACAACTACTCGGAAATTACGGTCACTAACGGGAATACGTTAATTGGAAAAGAGCAAAGACATTACTACTTCATCGCAGGAGCAATGATCAAATTGACCGACAACCTTGCTCTTAAGCCAACAACATTTGTCAAAGTAACTCCGGCTGCACCAATACAAGCCGACATCACTGCTTCATTCATTATCATGAAACGTTTGTTGGTTGGTGGAATGTTTCGCACTGGCGATGCATTCGGAGCCTTAGTCGGGTTTGACATCACTGAGCAATTGCACGTAGGTTATTCATTCGACTGGTCTTACGGTTTGCAAACAAGCAAATACAATCAGGGAAGTCATGAAATCATGCTACGTTACGACTTCATTTTTCATTCTAAAAAACAAATTCACTCACCACGTTACTTCTGATCTTCTATAACAACATAAAATCATGAACAAGCTACTACTTTCCGTAATCATTATGCTCGGCCTGAGCGTTAACGTTAGCGCCGAACACAAATCAAGAAGAGAACTAAAAGGCGACAAACACTTTTTTGTTTACTCTTTTGAAAAAGCAATCGACAAGTACAAACGAACTAAGAATTTGACTGTCGATGGTCAACGCAAAATGGCCAAGAGCTACAGCAATCTTGGGCAGAACATCAAAGCTGAAGCCGCTTACGCACGCTTGATGAGCAATACCGCAGAAATCACAGCCGATGATTATTACAATTACGCGATGATTTTGAAAGCCAACGATAAACTGGACCAATCCAATATTTGGATGGACAAGTTCTATGCCGCGAATCCAAATGATTTGCGCGCGCAGGACTATGCGGCACACAGTCCACATCTTTCGACAATTTCTACAGACGATGGAAAATACAAAGTGGAATATCTTAACATCAATACTGATGACGATGATTATGGAACAAGTTATTTCAATAATCAAATCGTATTCGCTTCAAGCCGGGCCAAACCTAAAATGATTGTGAAGAAGTACAATTGGACGGGGAAGGCATTTGGAGATATTTATGTTGCAGATGTTGAAGGTGCGCAACTGAAAGATCCCGAAAACTTTGGAAAAAGATTGAACGGAAAAATGCACGACGGTCCTGCAAGTTTCAGCAAGAATGGAACATTCATGGCATTTACCCGAAATAATTATGAAACAGAAAAGAAAGATCGTGTAATTCATCTTGAAATTTGTTTCAGCAACCTGAAAGATGGCAAATGGTCAGATCCGGAACCGTTCTACTTAAATAACATCAATTATTCTGTTGGACATCCAAGCTTATCTGCAGACGGAAATTCCATGTATTTTTCCAGCGATATGCCTGGAGGTTATGGTGGAGTTGATATCTACAAAACAACAAGAATTGCTGAAGGGCAATGGACAACTCCGGTGAACATGGGTAACAAAATCAATACTGAAGGTGACGAAATGTTTCCCTTCTATGAAGAGAAAAACGGAATCTTGTTCTTCGCTTCTAATGGAAGATATGGTCTTGGTGGATTGGATATTTTTATCTGTGCCGAACATGGCCGTGTAGTAAACGCAGGTGCTCCTTTGAATACACATTATGATGACTTCGCAGTAATAGTAGACAGCTCTTTGGACAAAGGATATTTTTCTTCGAACAGAGCTGGCGGAACAGGTGGAGATGACATCTATTCTGTTGATCTACTGAAAGGTCTTGACATCGGAAAGAAACTAAAAGGAATTGCGAAAGACAAAAACAGCAAAATAATTCCAAATACATTCATCACTCTTTTCGATGACAAAAACAACATCATCGATACAGTTACAACAAAAGATGATGGCGCTTATACTTTCCTGGTTGATGCCGACAAGACACTCAAATTAACCGGAGAAAAAACAGAATACAAAGACGGAACCAGTGCCACGAACACTTTTGGCAATGAGTACATCGTAATAGCAGATGTAGTTTTGCTTGATGAGGAAAAAGAAGTGATCATTGTAAAAGCTGCTCCTGTTGGAACAGATCTTGCAAAGTTACTCGTGATGAATCCAATATACTTCGACTTGAACAAGGCAAACATTCGCCCAGATGCAGAAGTGGAATTATTGAAAATTGTAAAAACGATGAATGCCAATCCAACAATAGTTGTTGAATTGAGTTCATATACCGATTGTCGTGAAAACGATTCTTACAACCAGGAGTTGTCGAATAGAAGAGCCGCAGCATCCGTTGATTTCATTAAGGCAAGAATTACAAAGCCAGAGCGCATTACCGGAAAAGGCTATGGCGAAACAAAACTTGTAAATAATTGCGCTTGTGATGGTGATGAAGTTTCAGGTTGTTCAGAAGTAGAGCATCAGAAAAACAGACGCACAGAATTTATCATAGTGAAAAAGTAGGTTTGGTTAACTACGTTGAAGGGTCATTGTATATCTACAGTGACCCTTTTGTTTATTACAACAGTCCAAGTTGATTCATATTAACGTTCAATTAGCCACCATTTCACTTCATTTCGCGCTAAGTGTGAATAATGTAACGAATACTCAATGTTCTGTAAGACGCCTCGGGTATCAGTAGCTCATCTTTGTTACGTGAAACAAATATGTTTCATTTAACCTCTATCAAAATGAAAAATAAACTTCTACTAACTATAACAGCAGTCGCGCTTCTGTCAATTCAGAACGTGGCAAACGCACAAGCTCCTACACTTGGCTCCTGCGTTGAATTTGCACTCTTCTCCACAAACGGAGCAATAATGAATTCCGGCACCTCACATGTAACAGGAAATGTTGGAACCAACAACGGTTCAAGTACCGGATTCGGAAATGTAAATGGTGGCATGCATGATGCTGACTTAGTCAGTGCTCAGGCAGCCACAGATCTCTTGATCGCGTATAACCAATTGAACGCGACGATTCCATTGTTCTTCCCTGCTCCATTACTTGGGAATGGTGATACACTAACCGCAAGCGTATATGAAACAGCAGGTGCATCAACACTTAATGGTGACTTGTATCTGGATGCACAAGGATCCTCAAATGCTGTTTTCATTATTCGTGTCCAGGGTCCACTTTCAACAAGTGCAAACTCGAAAGTAAAATTGATCAACGGGGCTTTGGCTTGCAACGTGTACTGGAAAATTGAAGGACTTGTAAGCATGGCTTCGGGAACATCAATGAAAGGAACAGTAATCGCTAACAATGCTGCAATCAACATGAATACTAACGACACACTCGAAGGTCGTGCTCTTTCTACTGCAGGTGCTGTTACAATTGACGGCGTGCTTGCCTATACTCCAATTGGTTGTGGTAGTCCCGCTCTAACCGGACCAGCATATCCAAATCTTGCATCAACTGAGTGTTACGCTATTTTCACTTCAAGTGGAGCTTGCACGAACGCTGGAACAACTTATGTTACAGGTGATGTTGGAACCAACGTAGGTTTAACTACTGGATTTAATGCGCTTGATGTTACAGGAACAATTCATCCTATTCCTGATGGATCAACCGCAGCTTGCGCAGCCGACTTGTTGAATGTGTACTCCTACCTCAACACATTGCCGGCCGACATTGAACTTTTGTATCCTGCACAATTTGGAAACAATCTTGTTCTAACTCCACATACGTACATCATGAATGGAGCAACAACCTTTACTGATAGTTTATTCCTTAATGCACTTGGAGATCCTAATGCAGTATTTGTAATCAAGATTAACGGAGCTATTGCGACAAGCACTTATTCGAAAGTCCTTCTCATCAATGGAACTCAAGCGAAAAATGTATTCTGGTGTATCGATGGTGCAGTTGATATTAATGACTATTCCATTTTCAACGGGACAATTGTTTGTAACAACGGCGCAATCAACATAAATACCGGAGTTGTTCTTAACGGCAGAGCGATGACAACCACAGGAAATCTTGCAACCGCCGCAATTTTCGCAACAATGCCTCCCGGTTGTTTCTGGCTGAACACTGATTCGCCGGTTGTTACAACAGAAGCAGCTGTGATTTATCCAAATCCATTTAGCATCAGCACCAACGTAACGGTGAATGATCCTGCGTTGATTGGAAATTCTCAAATGAGAATCTACAACCTGCTTGGCGAAGAATTAATAATCGTGGCCATTCAAAATCAGACAACGTCAATTGAAACATTCGGTCTCGCTTCCGGGACTTATTTCTACACAATTACCAGCGAAAACCAAACAGTACAATCCGGCCGAATGATTTCACAACAATAATCCACTCAGGAAAACACCCCCGCGCCAACTATTCATTACGCGGGGGATGTTATTCAAAGTTGAAAAGTCAACACTCGAATAATAGTCAACATAAATCAATACCCTATGAAAACTCAACCTCTTAACGTGTTTATCGTTGACGACAATGCCCTCATGGTTGCAGGCTTACGCAATCACCTCTATAACCGATTTGGTGATGAAATACATATTTCAACCTACCTCAGCGGAAAAATTGCACTTGCAAACATTACTGATAAAGTTAATCTCGTTATTCTCGATTATTTTCTTGATGGAGAAAACGGTAATGATATTTTGAAGTCAATAAAGACAAAAAGCCCAGCTACAGAAGTTGTCATGCTCTCCTCGAATGAAGAAATGGAAGTGGCCATTGTTGCATTTAGAAATGGAGCCTCAGACTATGTAGTTAAAGGGGAAAAATCCTGGAAGAAAATATCATCACTGGTATACGATGCTCTGACCTACCCCATGCGGATTCTGGTTCAGGAATTTGGAATTAACAAATACATCGCCATGTTCCTGCTCACTTTTGTCGCAATGGGACTTGGCGTTTTCCTTTCACTGAGATACATCGGCTAAAAATATTGCCTCCAATTCAAAACCGCTTCTGACAATTCAGAAGCGGTTTTTTCATTAGATACAGTATGTGTGAATAATACAATTAATACATAAGGTTGTGTAACATACAGCCCCTCTAAAGGAT
Source organism: uncultured Chryseobacterium sp. (assembly GCA_964495745.1). GTDB lineage: Bacteria > Bacteroidota > Bacteroidia > Palsa-965 > Palsa-965. Next base: position 6,745 of record CAZBYM010000087.1, read on the forward strand.
CAATCTTTGTCAGGTAAGAAAACGAATCATTCAAACACTTAAACATAAACAAAATGAATACGACAGAACTAGAAGGAAACTGGAACGAGACGAAAGGAAAACTTAAAATGAAATTCGCCGCTCTAACCGACAACGATCTATTATTCGCTGAAGGAAAGAAAGACGAAATGCTTGGAAAGATCCAGGTAAAGCTTGGCAAGACGAAAGAAGAACTGCACGCAATTATCGCTGCACTATAAGCTTCGTTTGACCAATTCATACTGTCCGGTTGTAGGGGCCGGACAGTATTCTTTAAACCCTCTTGAACTTCAAAAATAAAATACCATGAAAAATATTACACTCGCACTCTTCACATTAGGCATCACAATGGGAGCTTGCACACTATCAGCACAAACTTCAGACACAGATCAACGTTCAGAATTCGTTTTCGGAATCAAAGCTGGAGCAAACTATTCCAATGTTTGGGATGAAAAAGGACAGGATTTCAACGCGGATCCCAGAATTGGTTTTGCGGGAGGAATCTTCATTGGAATTCCAATCGGAACTTTTCTCGGTGTTCAACCGGAAATGCTTATTTCACAAAAAGGTTTTCAAGCAACAGGAACTTTGCTGGGACAACCTTACTCCTTTTCAAGAACAACAACTTATCTCGACATTCCACTCCAGCTTCAGGTGAAACCAATAGAATTTCTAACAATTCTTGCTGGTCCTCAATACTCTTACCTCATTCACCAGAAAGATGTCTACACACTTGGTTCTAATAGCGTTGCTCAAGAACAGGAATTCAACAACGACAACATTCGCAAGAACATTCTTGGTTTTGTTGCTGGTGCAGACATCAATATTTCACATGTTGTAATCTCAGGTCGCATGGGCTGGGATTTCCAAACCAACAACGGGGATGGCACTTCTTCTACCCCACGTTATAAAAACAAATGGGTTCAACTTACAATTGGATTCAAAATTTAAATTCTAACCTCGATAAAAAAGCACACTCATGAAAACTACAATCTTTGCAACTCTCCTTTTCCTAGCACTTTCGACATCCAACAGTAACGCACAAGTTGCAGAAAATGCAGGTTCACAAGGAGGTGCTGAAACATACGGCAATACACTGAATATTGGAATTGGAATCGGATACTATGGTTACATCGGACAAACTCTTCCGGTAATTCACGCCGACTACGAATTCAATGTGGCAAGAAATTTTACCCTTGCTCCATTCATAACCGCGTATTCTTACCAACGCTACTACTACTGGGGAAATTCAAACAATCCGTACAAGAATTATTATTACCGCCACACTGTAATTCCTATTGGAGTGAAAGGCACTTACTACTTCGATCAATTTTTACACGCCGGTTCACGTTGGGACTTTTACCTCGCAGCTTCATTAGGCTTTGCTATACGAAGAACAGTTTGGGAAAGCGGATATTATGGTGAAACTGAGATTGCACGCGGAACCAGTGGACTGTATCTAGATGGACACATTGGAACAGAATATCACTTGAACAACAAACTTGGTTTGTATCTCGACCTTTCCTCAGGAATTTCAACATTCGGACTAGCTATTCACTTTTAAGCCGCAACATATGAATCCCGACGACACAAACTCACAGAAAAACGCCGACACCAAGCCTTCTCATTCCGCCGACCACACTCAAATCGACAACGATGCAGACAAAAGCGGGACAGACAAAAGTTCGGATAGCACAGTAAAAAGAACAGGGACGAACAAATTCGATAAACCAAGACGGGAATCAAATCCCGACTCAACGGAAATTGATATCAATCCCGACAAAACAAAAAATGAATAATCACTAATCAATTCGACACACCATGGGCAATCTATTATATGCACTAGCAGTTATCCTGATTATTCTTTGGCTAATTGGTTTCGTCGGCTACAATGCAGGCGGTCTGATTCACGTACTGTTGGTCATTGCCCTGGTAGCAGTGATACTTCGGGTCATCAAAGGAAATAAACCGGTTTAACAAAATCAATTAACAATAATTCAAAACAATAGACAAAATGGAAAATTCAAATTGTACAGGAAAAATGATCGGAGCTTTGCTGATTGGCGTTGCTGTAGGCGGAGCCCTGGGAATTCTATTCGCTCCTGCAAAAGGCAGCGAAACCCGCAAGAAAATTGCCGGAGCCACCGAAGATTACACAGATGCACTGAAAGAAAAATTTGAACAATTTCTTGAAGAAGCGAAAAAAGAATTCGCTGCACAGAAAAAGAATGTTGAAACATTTGCCGAAAACCACGGAGTGAAATAAATTCTTATCGAACAATCATTTCCCAAAAACCCTTACTAACATGGAAAATAATATTAGTCAAGTTGAAACATTGTTCGAAAAGACAAAACACTATACGCAAACAAGCGTTGAATTATATAAGCTGAAAGCCATAGATAAATCAGCAGATGTAATTTCAACGCTTGCTGCGCGTCTCGCAGTTGGTGTATTCGTCACACTTTTTTTTCTCATCTTGAACGTTGGAATTTCATTGTGGCTGGGTGAAATCTTGGGGAAATCGTATTACGGTTTCTTCATCGTGTCAGGATTCTACGCGGTAGGAGCAATTTTACTCTACGTCTTCCGGAATAAATGGATAAAAACCTCTGTAAGAAATTCAATCGTTGTTCAAGCCCTAAATTAATTGTCCGATGAATCAATCTGATCCTGTTGCACTCCTTAAAGAAATGATCCGTATCAAAGAAGCGGAGCATAGAGCTGAAGAAATTCTAGTGAGAGAATATTTTCATGAGACATACGAAAGTCTTAAACCAATCAATATCATCAAAAGCACCATCAGCAAAGCCATTTCTTCTCCGGATCTCAAAGGAAATATTTCCAATGCGGTTATGGGTTGGATCACCGGATTTATTACGAAGAAACTTGTTGTTGGTAATTCAGACAACATGGTAACCAAACTTGCAGGTACGGTAATTGAAATGGTCGTAGCGAGTAAGGTGACTCAAAATGCAGATGATATCAAAGCAATCGCCGCGATAATCATGAAAAAGATAATGAATCAAAAACAAGAATCTGAATTACAGAACGAATGAAGTCACCTCCCCTACAATTTCCACGTTATGCCAAACTCGCCTGCATATTGCTAAGCATGTGCTTGCTTGTGGTTATTCTGTATTTCGCGCAACACATTCTCATTCCAATATTACTTTCCATGATCTTCGCAATTCTGTTGAGACCGGTTGTTGCATTTCTCAACGTGAAATTGAAATTTCCAAATGTCATCGCTGTATTGACAGTTGTTATGGTTTTCGTTATTCTTATTGCTGCCGTTGTATTTTTCGTATCCTGGCAAGTAGCTGATATAGCCAACGATTGGAAAACAATTCAACACAACCTCTCTCTGCATTTTCAGCATGCGCAGCTTTGGATTAAACAACACTTTCATCTAAGCTACAATACCCAGCAAAACTATATTGATCAAGTTACAGGCTCTCCAATGAATGGAGATAGTGAATTAATGGGTAACACGATCAGTTCATTCACTGATACATTGTTAAACACAATGTTGATTCCTATCTACACCTTTCTAATGCTACTCTACAGGAATCTCTTCGTGAAATTTCTTACAAAAATTGTCAAGCAAACTAACGAACACGTACTCGTTGATGTGTTAAAAGAAGTCAAAGCTGTCATTCAGAGTTATGTTGTTGGTTTACTTATTGAAACTGGTATTGTTGCTGTGCTCACTACGGGTGGTTTAATGCTCCTTGGAGTGCAATATGCGGTGTTACTGGGAGTGATTACTGCTATTCTGAATCTCATCCCTTACATTGGAATATTGATTGCAGCTGTCATTGCAGTACTTGCTACATTGGTAAACACAAACGACCCTACAATTGTGTTGGGTGTACTCGGCCTGAGTATTCTTGTACAATTCATTGACAATAACATTTTGGTTCCGAGAATTGTTGGTAATAAAGTTCGCATCAACGCGCTCGTCTCTATGATTGCAGTAATAATCGGAGGAACAATCGCTGGTGTCGCCGGAATGTTCCTCGCCATTCCACTTATCGCTATTGTGAAAGTTGTTTTTGACCGCATAGAATCATTATCACCACTCGGCTTCCTAATGGGTGACGATCTAGCGAAGACTGTAAACTGGTTCAAAATAAAATTGCCTGACTTCAGCCAAGGTAGTGCAAGCGAACCTTGGCCTGTTCAAGAGCGCGAAAATGTCGTCGTTGAAAAAACAGATCCCGAAATTAAATCTTGACATCCCACTTCTCCGGCTTTTTCGGAATAGTGAATTCAATCGCTTCAGCGATCCATCCGCGAAAATCCGTTTGATCCGCACAATCTGCGTTCCTATCAAGC
>CAZBYM010000088.1:0-11074 GCA_964495745.1 uncultured Chryseobacterium sp.
GTCCTGCAGGATTTTGGGAATTTATTCTCAGACACAAAGTGACCGGAGCAATTTTGCAACGTCTCAACGAAAAACTCGATGACGGCGAAGTCATACGTTCAGGCTACTTTCCTGTAGTCAGACATTCGTTCAAAGAAAATCTGAACAGGTTGCTCGGCGAAACTTCGAACTGGATTGCGAATGCATTGATCGAGCTGAATGAAGAAGGAAAAGTTGCGCCAAGAACGAAAAATGTCACGGCGCAGAATGTGAAAATCTATTCCTATCCGGGAAATTTTAGGATGATCCAATTCTGGTTTATACTGTTCGGCAATAAATTTCGGTTTCATTGGAATTCGTTATTCAATCCGGAAACTTGGAAAGTCGGAATCGTTGACCAGAATTATCACGACGTACTATTGAACGGAGTCACTACAAATCCAAAATGGGTTAGTGCAAAATTATCTTCCCGGTATTATGCTGATCCATTTTCCATTCTTGAGAATATTAAACCAATTGTTATTGCTGAAGAATATGATTATACCATCGGTAAAGGGAGAATTGTAAACATTGCAACTGGAGAGGCCATCCTTGAAAATGAAAACCATTTGTCATTCCCATTTCCCATAATGGTGAATGGCCAACAGTATATATTGCCTGAGTGCTCAGGAAGTAAAGTATTAAGTCGATTTGCAATTGGTAAATCAGGATCGGGAATAAAAATCCTCGCCGAAGCTGTTGTTGATCCCGTAATTGTTGAATACGAAAAACGCTGGTGGCTATTTTGTAACATCGCCAAAAAACAAAATAATTCTGCACTGTTCATTTACTTTTCCGATACGATTGATGGAGAATTCAAGCCACACGCACTAAATCCGGTTAAGATAGATATCGGCAACTCAAGGCCGGCTGGAATGCCGGCAATTGTGAATGGCAAACTTCTTCGGCCTGCTCAAAATTCTTCCGCTGGGTACGGACGAGAAATTGTTGTAAATGAAATTACAGAGCTAACACCGTTCCGATTTTCCGAACAACCTGTAAATACAATTGCTCCGGATCCATCATGGGAATACAATCAGGGATTGCATACAGTTTCTCCCTATGGAGAAAATCAAACTTTGATTGATGCGAAAGACTACCGCTTTAATTTTGCTAATTTCAAGGCGCAATGCAAAAGAAAGACTGGGAGGCTTTTTCGTAAATGATACGCACCATCCTGGCGAATTTCTCCGCGCGACTTTCGATGCAAGTGATGTACTTCTTCACTTTGCTTCTGACTACAAATAATCTTGGAAGAGAAGTCCGTGGCGAAATAAGCATCATTCAACTTTCCATCAATATGATTCACCTCATCAGTGACATTGTTGGTGGACCAGCTCTCGTTTATCTCGTACCAAGAGCTAAACTAAGCACACTGCTAATTGCTGGATGGTTGTGGGCAATATTTTCCTGCGCTGCAATTGGAACAATACTCATTCAAACAGAATTGATGCCGGAATTGTATAGTCGGGAAGTTCTGTTTGCATCTTTTCTCCTTTCACTAAATTCAATCAACCTGAATATCCTTTTGGGTCAGGAAAGAATGAAAGAATTCAACATCCTGCTTTTTCTGCAAGGCGGATTGATGTTTGTAACAATGGCAGCAAGTATTTTCATTCTCAAGCATGATCATTCGATTCCATACCTTGAAGCCTGCTATGTTGCGTACGGAGGTTGTTTTCTCGTTGGATTGTATTTTGTACTTCGAAAAAAGCATATTCCAAAACTTACCGATAGCCGACCGATACTGTATATTTTATTCGCCAACGGATTCTTCACACAAATTGCAACACTGGCGCATCAATTGAGTATTCGTCAGAACTATTATTATCTCGACACCATGATTCCTGATAATAAAGCTTCCGTCGGAATTTATTCAACCGCCATTTCACTTGGCGAAGCAATTTTACTTTTCAGTGCGAGTGTTGCAGCTGTTCTCATGTCAAAAGTGTCCAATGAAAAGTTGATTGAAGTTTCGAGAAAACAAACAATGCGTTTGAGCAAACTCAGTCTTGGAGTAACTATTCCGGGTATTCTGCTTTTTGCCTTGCTTCCACCCGATTTCTATTCGTGGATGCTTGGAAAAGATTTCTCTGGAGTTCACTCGTCTTTCCTGACTATCGCTCCTGGAATAATTCTCGTAAGTTTCGGAACTGTTTTTGGACATTACTTTTCTGGATCCGGAAAACACTACATGAATTTTTTCAGCGGACTTTTTGGCCTTTCGATTACAATGTTCACGGTTCGCCAAATGATCAATGTGAATGGAGTCGAAGGAGCAGGATGGTCGGCTTCACTTGCGTATGGTGGAATGGCCTTGTTTATATTTGCAGCATTCATGGTTACCGGCAGAAACAACTCAGGAGAATGGAAAGAATTGCTGCCGAATAAAAGTGATTTTACAGCATTGAAAAATATTTTTCAATCGTCAAAGCAAGACCAATAATATGTGCGGTATCAGTGGAGTATTTTCTTTCAAAGGTCCCGACGACAGGGTTTTGGCTACTGTACAGCTGATGAGTTCAAAAATTCGTCATCGTGGTCCGGACGGTGAAGGAATTCTAGCCTGGAACGGACATGACGCTCCCGTTTCGTTGTTTACAATTGATACTCCTGCGGAAATTATTGATTCAAATCTGAGTTGGACTCCATCCATTTCTTCGCGTCAATATCACTCAGCTGCTCAACTCGCATTCGCACATCGTAGATTGGCAATTATTGATCTGGCGGTTACTGGACATCAACCGATGAATTATTCGAGTGGTGAATTGTGGATTACTTACAATGGAGAAATCTACAATTACATCGAACTCCGGATTGAACTGGAGAGTAAAGGGCATGTTTTTGTAACGAAGACTGACACAGAAGTTGTGCTTGCAGCTTACAAACAATGGGGCCAAGAATGCACGACCCATTTCAATGGAATGTGGTCGTTCGTAATTTGGGATCGTATCGCAAATATATTTTTCTGTTCGCGAGATCGTTTTGGAGTCAAGCCATTTTACTATTTCATCGACCGCAATATTTTTGCTTTTGCCTCAGAGTTAAAAGCACTTGCTGCTTGTCCGATGTTACAAACGTCTCTGAATCACGCTGCAGTTGCGGACTATTTTGTAGATGGTGAAATAGAATACAAAACGTCAGGATTCTTCAACAATCTGATTGAACTGTTTCCGGGAACACAATTAGTTGTTCATCTTGATTCCAAAAAGTACGAGCTGCGAAATTGGTATGCGCTGCGGTACACAGAGGAACAAGCCGATTATTCTGAAAAGAGGTACAAAAAAGAAATCGAAAATGTCCGTGAGCTTTTAGTAGACTCCATTCGTCTCCGGCTCCGTTCTGATGTTCCGGTTGGTTCTTGTTTGAGTGGAGGAATTGATAGTTCAGCAATAAGCGGAATTATTGCGCATCTAGTAAGCGATGACAAAACGATTAATGTTGGTGACCGACTGAAGTTATTTACCGCTGCATTCAAAGACCCAAAACTTGATGAGAGTAAATGGGCGCAACTTGTTGTTGACGCTACGAAAGCTGAATGGCATAAAGTAATTCCAGAAGCTGACGAGCTATTTCGCGATATAGAAAGTCTAATCTATTCTCAGGATGTTCCGATATGGAGTACGAGTACGTACGCGCAACATCGAGTCATGAAATTGGCATCAGACAATGGAATTCGAGTTCTACTTGATGGACAAGGAGGCGATGAACTTTTCGCTGGATACATGCCCTACTTTATTCCTTTCTGGAAGGAGTTGAAAGCACACGGTGAATCTGCAAGACGAAAAACCGAAATGAGCCATTGGGGAAATGATGTTGTTAAACACCGGCGCAAAGAAACACTTAAACAATATATTGTACCCGCTTTGCCTGTTGGAATGCAGATGTACTTACAGAAAAAATATTTTCCTGATCTCGCTTACCTTTCTCCTTCACTATTGAGCGTGTACAAGAAAAACTACATTCCCTCTTCCTCTCCGGATTCATTAAATCATGCGTTGCATGGAGAATTCGTTAACACACGACTAAAAGGTTATCTGAAATGTGAAGATCGTTGCTCGATGTGGCATTCAATTGAATCCCGCACTCCGTTCGCAGATGATCATCGTCTGATTGAGTACGTTTTCAATATTCCCGGTACTCTGAAAATCAGAGATGGAATAACCAAGTATATTCTTCGAGAAGCTGCAGCTCCATTCATTCCTCTTGCGATTCGTCAGCGTCGCGACAAAATGGGTTATGTTACTCCGAATAACTTGTGGATTACATCAATGAAAGATCAGTTTCGCCCATATTTCGATCAGGATTTCGATGGTATTTTCCAAAAAGATAAACTAATGAAAGATTTTGATTCTTTGTTTAATCTCAAAGACAAACAAGAGAATGGCCGAATCTTCAAGTTTATTGCATTTGCCATCTGGAAAAAGGTGTACAATCTTTAGCCTTTCTTAACTTCATACACCTGAAACAATACCATACTCACGAGTGAATCCTGTAAATTTGCCTCATGAAAAATATTCTTCTTTCCTTTTCTGCAACAATCATCATCGCCTTCACTTCATGCGGTGGTGGAGATTCCAAATCAACTTCTTCAAACAAAGGGGTTACTACTTTCGATTCTTTAATTGCAGCACTTCCTGATGAGCAGATTCTTGATGTCCGCACTGCTGATGAATTCAACAGTGGCTACATTGCCGGCGCGAGAAATATTGATTACAACAATCAGGATTTTGCAATCAATGTAAATGCGCTGGATAAGGCTAAACCTGTAATGGTCTATTGTCGTTCCGGTCGCAGAAGTGCTGAAGCAGCAAATTATTTACGCAACAACGGTTTCATCTCAGTTTACGAACTGGATGGTGGAATTCAAGCGTGGCAATCTGCAGGAAAAAATGTGATCGTTCCTCAGGCGGCTGCAACCACAGATGGACCTGTTTCTCTGGACCAATACAACAAAATCATCAAAGACAATAAAGTTGTGCTCGTAGATTTCACGGCTACCTGGTGCGGTCCTTGTAAAATTCTTGCTCCAAGTCTTCACGAATTGGAAACAGAAATGAGCGGAAAATTTGTTCTCTTAAAAGTTGATGTTGATCGTGATAAGCCAGTTGCAACTGAAATGAATATTGCGGCGATGCCTACTCTGGTACTTTACAAAGATGGAGTGGTACAGTGGAGAAATGAAGGATTGGTTCCTAAAGAAATGGTGGCAGAGAAGATAACAAGTGTGCAGTAGTCTCAGTGATTGTCCAACTTCGGCTCCGCTCAGTTTGACAAGAAGCGTTGAACAACAAATTCCTGCTTACAACTGCTTTAGATTATTCTAAAATATTCGCATTGGCAACCATTGTCATACTGAGCGGAGCCGAAGTATGACGATGGCTACTTTTTCTTCTTCTCCTTCAACGAACCAACAAAATCATACCGGCGTTTTTCCTTTTCTTTCTTTGACAAGACAACATTTCCTTCGATTCCATAACCGTCTACCGTTCCGGTAACCTTAACAAGTTCTTCCATCTTGTTCACATATTCGCCTTCGAACTCAACATATGGGAGATCTTCGTCGTTCTCATTGAACATGCTGTCCACGACAAACTCCACAGGAATTGCATCAGCGCCCATTTCGTTACCAATAAGTTTGCACTTGAATTTTCCGCCTTTGAACGTGATTTCTTCCTGACTAGGCGCGCCCGACTTTCCTTTTTTAACACTGGTCATCGTTACTTTATACACTTTGCCCTCTAAAGAAGACGTGTCGCCACCTACCAGAGCGAAAGAACACGCGAGAATAAAGATAAAAGCTGGCAGGATGATGTTTCCGAATTTTCTCATTGGTTTTGATCTTGTGATGTAGTCAAAAATAAGGTTTTCATGGTCATTTTGAAAATATGAGGCAATTATCAGGCCAGATGGAAGATCAACATAGCCACTTATCTTTGCTTTTCAATGGAAAATCAGTTTCCCCCTCTTGCGGAACGAATGCGCCCAAAATCACTTGACAGTTATGTCGGGCAGAAACACCTTGTAGGCGAAGAGGCAGTACTCAGGAAATCAGTTCTCAATGGAAATATTCATTCCATGATTTTCTGGGGGCCGCCTGGAGTTGGGAAAACTACACTTGCACAAATTATTGCAACGCACCTCAAACGTCCGTTCTACGCCTTAAGTGCGATTAATTCGGGAGTGAAGGATATCCGTGAGGTAATTGAGAAAGCAAAAAGTCAAGCATTTTTCGGAACCAATCTTCCCGTATTATTCATTGATGAAATTCATCGTTTTAGTAAGGCACAACAGGATTCACTCCTGGGAGCTGTAGAAAAAGGGATCGTTACTTTAGTTGGAGCGACTACTGAAAATCCATCTTTTGAAGTTATTCCCGCTTTGCTATCGAGATGTCAGGTTTACCTGATGAAACATTTAGAGAAAGATGATTTGTTGCAATTGCTTCATGATGCTATTTCTCGTGATGAAGTTTTTCGCACAAAATCAATCGAACTTTTTGAAACAGAAGCTCTTCTTCGTGTGTCAGGAGGTGATGCAAGGAAATTATTGAATGCACTTGAAGTCGTTGTTGATTCCAGTGACGAAGAATCAATCGTCATAACGAATGAATATGTGATGAAAGTGATTCAGCAGAATCTCGCATTGTATGATAAAAGCGGAGAGCAGCATTATGATATTATTTCTGCATTCATCAAATCTATTCGTGGAAGTGATCCGAATGCGGGAGTTTATTGGCTAGCACGTATGTTGGAAGGCGGAGAAGATCCACTTTTTATTGCTAGACGCTTGCTTATTCTCGCAAGTGAAGACATTGGCAATGCAAATCCGAATGCCCTTCTTTTGGCGAACACTTGTTTCAATGCTGTACATGTGATAGGAATGCCGGAATCCAGAATAATACTTTCCCAATGTGTAACTTATCTTGCTTCATCGCCGAAAAGCAATGCAGCTTATATGGCAATTTCCGCAGCTGAATTGCTTGTAAAGAGCACAGGAAATCTTCCGGTTCCTTTGCATCTGCGAAATGCTCCAACTCAATTGATGGAAGAAATCGGCTACGGTAAGGAATATGATTATGTCCACAATCTGGAAGGAAATTTCGGAGAGCAAGAGTATTTGCCAGATCGAGTTTCAGGAAATCGATTGTATTCGCCAGGAATTAATCCGCGTGAAAATGAGTTAAGACTATACTTGAGAAAATGCTGGGAAGATAAATACGGCTACTAAGCGACCCTGAATAGTATCTACAGTAATTGCGTATAAGGTATTCTACATCTATTCTTCTTCCACCCCTTGAGGTTGGTGTTCAAATACCCAGAAGTAAACCAAACCTACAACTAGTCCTCCAACGCACTGCTCAATTGTCTGCCAGACAATATCAAAAACGAGATACTTCAATTCTAATCCTTGAGTAAAAGTTACTCCAACAACCAAGGCTACCATGTATACAATAATGCCCAAAGCGATTCCCGAAAATAAACCACGTACGATTGGTTTTTCTGTGAAGCGATCAAGAAATTCGGCAACAAAGATTCTGTTGAGCAAGAATCCAATCACAAGGTAAACCACGCTCGCGGAAACGAGATAAATTCCCAAGGGATAATTGATCATGGAGTAATCATTCAATACGACTCCATGCCATAAGTAAGAACATCCAAACATAAGTAAGGATGAAAAAATCCAACCCAATAAGAACCGCTTTCCGTACTTTTTCATAGAAATTCGATGTGCAAATATACGTATTAGTGCCTCAAAAGGTTTTCAACAACAGGCTGAACAGGTAAGATTAGGCCCTTTTCAGAGGTGAAATGACTTCTAATTCAATTATCTTCGTCATGTATGAAATTGCTAAAATCAAGCCTTGTGACCAGCGTTTTGGTCATTATTTTCATGATTTCCTGCCGCCGTGAGGAGTTGTCATGGGATTTGGACGTAACTGTTCCTATCGCTCATGCATCGTTATCTCTGGATAATATTCTAGCCGACTCGATTACTTCAGTTGATGCGGATGGTTCACTTCGCATTGTTTATCGCTCGAAAATTCCTGGAATTGACACAGATACTTTGTCCAACATCCCTGATACGACAATCAGGTATTCGTACAATTTACCGTTTGGTAGCGTGAATCTCATCGAAGGTTCTTGGCTCACAAATGGACTTCCTGTTCAAACTCAATATGATCTCGCTCCTTTGCAAGTTGTATATGCGATATTACGTGAAGGTAAAATCTATCTTCACATGCAGAACGACATTCAGAAACGGGTTATAGTACGTTATGTGATTCCGAGTGCCACGATTTCTGGAAATCCGGTTGATGTGAGTTATACACTAGCTGCTGCACAAAGTTCTACAGTTGGATCAACACTGGATGCTGTAATTGACCTGAGCTACCATGAAATTGATTTCACTGGACTGAATGGCGACCGTGTAAATACGTTAGTCACTCAATTCTCAGCACAGATAGATCCAACTGATTTCGGAACTGTTACTGTTGTTCCGGCAGACAGTGTAATAGCCGATGCAACATTTTCAGGTGTTAAGCCAAGTTATATCCGTGGGTATTTTGGAAGTGAAGTGATTCAGATCGGTCCTGAGGAAACATACATATCATTTTTCTCCAAGGTACAATCAGGAACTCTAGGACTTGATTCGCTGACAATGACTTTTACACTTGAGAATTACGCCGGAATTGATGCGCGCTTCATCGCGAATAACATCTGGTCCAGAAGTCAGCGATTGAACCAAACCATTTATCTTAATCACTCTATTATTGGCAATCCTACTAACATCAACAGAGCAACATACAGCTTTGGATATCCGCCAAGCATTCCTCAGATATATACATGGACATTCAATAATTCCAATTCCAATGTTGTTGATATGATTGAACTTATGCCCGATTTTCTCGGATATGATTTTAGTCTTTACACAAATCCGCTCGGTAATGTGTCGGGGAATAATGATTTTCTCTATCCTGATTTTGGTATCAACGCATACATTGATATCAACTTACCTGTTAAGTTTTTTGCCGATCAGATCGTGTTAGTGGATACAATTCCGACAAATTTTGGAATTGCAACTGCAGAAGATATCCAAACAGCACACTTAAAAATATTTGCAAGTAATGGATTTCCATTTGACGCTAAGATTCAAATCTATTTTCTGGACGCAAACAATACTATTATGGATTCAATAGTTGCGGATCCCGGAACGATTTACTCTGCGCCACTTTCTTCTTCAGGTGGATATTTCTTCGCTAATGGAGCAACGCAATCGTTGATCGCAATTCCGATGAATGAAACACAGACTTCAATTTTTGTAAATTCCTCCCGCTTGTTAGTGAAAACAATACTAGACACGAATACGAATCCAAACTACGTGAAAATTTTCACCACGAATCGTTTAGATCTGAATGTAACCGCTGATTTTGAATACCGGGTAAGAAATTAGTATGAAGAAACTCGTTATTATTCTGAGCACAGTTTGGATTTTCGGTTCTGTTCACGGACAGGATTTTTGGCGTGAAAATATCGCTCTTCACAAAGACAATGAGCCAAACGACACTTCAACTGCGTTATCATTTGTTACGTTGGAAGGAAGTTTGAATTACGGAACTGATGGCTTAAGCAATACTTTTCTGAACACATTGTGGAAAGGTGGTTATATGGATTCAGTGTTTATTGAGAATTCTGCTTCGCAATTGCTTCCGGTGAATAGATTCGGTTTACAATCTACGATTGGAATAACTTATGGCTATGCACTTAACGACACAAATGGAAGTGTTATTCGATTCTCAGTATTGAAGCGGAGAAATATTTCCGGCAAATTTACTGATGACGCGTTTCGTTTAGGGTTTCAGGGAAACACACAATTCAAAGGTGAAGAAGCCGGAATTGGTGGGACGCAATTCACGTCACTTGGCTGGACACAATTTCGGGTGGGCCTGGCAACACGAGAATCAAAAAACACCAGTATTAATGTTGCCTTTTCTGCTTTGATTGGAAATCAATACAACGAGACAAGAATTTTCCACGGTAAATTATTTACAGATTCGCAGGGAATATTTGTCGATGGCGAAATCGCCGGAGATTATTATTCTTCCGACACATCAAATACTTCATTCTTCGCATTGAATGGATTTGGCACTTCAGTTGATATTGAGTGGAATTATTTCACAGCAAAAAAAGGCGGAATCGAATTTTTCAAGCTTGAGTTTCTGGATTTCGGCTTTATCAATTGGAATAAACAAACAGTTCATCGTTATGTAGACACAACTTTTCATTACACTGGAATTGATATCTCTCAATATTTTTCTGATCCTGATTTTGTTGCTTCATTACCGGAAGATGATAACTTCATAAAATCAGACACGGGCATAACGAGCCGAAGCACTTTTCTGCCAGCCGTAATCCGGGCCTCATATATCAGGACTTTCAATCACGGCAATACAGGTGCACGAATAATGTTTGCAATTCCATGCTGGAGCAATGCTTTACCATTTGGAAGTATTCGCATTCAACACACAATTCGCCGCATCAATACGACAATTTCAACCGGCGTGGCGTATGGTGGTTATTCCAGTTTACAGATTCCGCTAGACGTTAGCATAGCGTGTATAAAGAACACGACAATTTATCTCGGCACATACAATACGTTGGTGTTTTTTAATCCTGACCAATTTGCAGGAAGTGGAGCATTTATTAAACTTGGATACTGCCTATGAAAAACACTTCAATCATATCATTTTTTGTATTGGCATTTGCATTTCCATCGTCGAGTCAAACTTCAGAACTGTGGCAACAAATTTATGGAGGCCCAGGAGTTGAAATTGGATATGGCGTTCGTTCGTGTCTTGATCAAGGATACATTGTTGCAGGTTCCTCTTCTACATCAGGGCCTTCTGACGGGTACGTTGTTCGCACTGACAGTATTGGGCTTGTTATTTGGGCGCAGTTTTATGGAGGAGTAAACATAGACATCATTCGTGCCGTAGAAATACTTCCGGATTCAGGATTTATTTTCGCGGGATATTCAAATTCTTCTGGCAATGGAG
>CAZBYM010000089.1:0-11073 GCA_964495745.1 uncultured Chryseobacterium sp.
TCATCTCTCGCTTCACTTTTTTCGGACTCAATTCGCTTCGCTTCTTGTCTGCGCTTGATCATTCGCTGCTGCGTTTTATAATCGCGCACTAAACGATAAGCTTCTGCATCTGTTACTCCCTTTTCAATCAGCAGCTGTTTAGCATTGGGCAGCGTCATGTCAACGCCTTTGAAATCCAAACTCACAGGAAAAGCTTCCCTCCTGTTTTTCAGTGAAATAAAATATCCCGACAAACTATTCCAGGGGCCATTGTTAAATCGTTCGCAATGGGCCCACCTGGTTGAATCTCTTAATTCCGATTCTCTCGCAAGTATAACAGCAAGAGAATCACAATACCATAATGGTTTGTCCAAATTGGTCAGATACATTTCCAGAATCGGATGATCGAGTTCATGAGGTCGCGTATATACTTCTTCCCATTTTTTCTCATCATATAAAATATCCTCGCAGTTCCCATCGTCTCCATACCACCCCCACCCCCAACGCCAACTACCGTCACGTCCCCATTTGAAAATTCTCATTCTCTCTTCAAATTCTTCGGTTGCGATAAATGTGTTCTCGTATTTGCTGTCCATCAGGACAACTGAGTCAGTATAATCGTGGTCGAAACCGTACTCCGATTTCTTATAAACCTCGTTGGTATAGTAGAAATAGTCAAGTTCACTCAGCGGCATGGGAATCATTCCGGAAGCAACCGTATCCTCAACTGCCCAGTCGATATTTCCCAGTGAATCATACGAGCCGATAAAAATCTGGAATCCTCCGGTAGCATTATCTGCAGGTAACTCTACATCCAGAGCTTTTGTCGTATCAACATACAGTGGCTGTCCATTACTTTCAGCATTCAGGTAAATCATTCCTTGCGATTGCAAAAGTTGACCGCCAGCACTTGTCTGCATGTTCGCATTGATGAAATCGCTCATCGTATTTACCTCAACCACCTGGAATGTTACGTTATCGGTAACTGGATCTCCATTCCCGTCTACAAAAACATTGTTTGGAAGTGTAATTACGGTTCCTCCTTTGCAGGTGATACTGGTGTCGTTCTTGAGCTGAAGTGTAAACGTTTGTGTCTCCGGCATCGTTTTGCGATACATTTCATTATCAGTAGCCGGTGGAAGAATATATCGCTTTACAGTGTCAGCTTTTGCATATGGCCCATCGGCGGGATCGCCTTTGCATGACAGAAAAACGATGGCGAGAATCAAAAAAAGGAAGTGCTTCATACTCAAATATAGTCAAAGCGCTTCCAGAATTATCCATCCATCCGAACAATCCGCGGTGTAAATTTCCCAATCACATCAACAAGATCAATCTGAGCAGCCATAACTGTATGGATATCCTTGTATGCATGTGGTGCCTCATCCAATCCCCCACCAATCAGTGTAACATTGTTTGCTTTCAACGCCGATTTCATATCAGCAGATGTAACATTTTTCATCGCGGCGGTACGCGACATTTTTCGTCCTGCTCCATGCGATGCAGAATTGATCGATAACGTTTCACCTTTCCCACGCACAATAAATCCCGGCGCAGTCATCGATCCCGGAATAATTCCGAGCATACCTTTTCCTGCAGGAGTTGCTCCTTTACGGTGAACAATCACTTCTTTACCGTTCAGCATTTCTTTCCACGCGAAGGTGTGGTGATTCTCCACCATAGCGAGAGGTTGCGTTCCAAGTGCTGCTGAAATCTTCTCATGAATTTTGTGATGACACGCAGAAGCATAATCACCAGCGAGATTCATTGCGAGCCAGTACTCCTGACCTTCCTGTGTAGAAAGATCCAGCCATGCCAGATGTTTTGCTTCCTGCGGCAGACGGCATTTCTCCATCGCGAGTTTTGTATAGTGATTCGCAACAGTTGCACCCAATCCACGTGAACCGGAATGCGACAATAGTGCCAGATATTTTCCAGATGCAAGTTTGAATTCGTTGTCTGAATCAGTAATATCTACTACACCGAATTCCACAAAGTGATTCCCGGAACCGGATGTTCCCATCTGTTTCACCGCTTTCAATTGCAACGATTTTAGCAATGAAATTTCATCGAACAGTTTTCGGTCGGTGACTTCAAACTCTTTGTTCTCTTTGAACTCGCGCCCCGATCCGAAGAGCGTGTTATCAGTAAGTACTTTGTACAAACCACGACTGTCGGTATCAATCATCTCGTGCGGCGTCGGAAAAATACTCAGGCACATACGGCAACCGATGTCTACTCCCACTCCATAAGGAATGATTGCATTCTCAGTAGCAAGTACACCACCAATCGGCAAACCATAACCTTGATGCGCGTCGGGCATCAAAGCTCCTGCCACTGCAACCGGTAAACGGATTGCGATGTCCATCTGGTTACGCGCACCTTGCTCGATTTCAGTTTCACCGTAAACTGTATACGATCCTTGTTCAGGCCGCAGAAAAATTTCCGGAGTGTAATCTATAATCTTCGGTTTTTCGAGCAAGTGATCAGCAATCAAAGAAAGGTTTGCATCTTCCAGATAATCGGTTGGAGATGCAAGTATGTTCTTCAGCATCTCGAGAATATCTTCACGCGTACTTTTACGGTAATATTTTTCTACGATACGTAATGCAGTACCGATTGATCGTCCCTGCGGATAACCTAATTCCCGGAGATGGTCTCCGGAGATGTTGTGTTTGTTCATGACATTGTAATTTATAAATAATTTGACGACCGACAGGGATTCGAACCCCGATCCTCAGATTCGTATTCTGAGATTCTTCCTTTGAACTATCGATCGTATTCTGAACAGGCAACAAACGAAAAGAGACTGTTGCAGTGCTCTACCATCTGAGCTACAGTATTTCTACTGGTCGGATTCGAACCGGCGACACCTGGAGCTTGAGTCGAAGTAACTCTCTTCTACGGCACTGTTCATTGGGTGTTAGATCGGTTTCGATCCGATTACCTCTTGCTTCACAAGCAAGCGCTCTCCCGAGTGAGCTACAAACACCATGTTTAATTAGCCAATTTCCGATTACCAATTTTCAATGGCATTCGTTACTAACTGCATTTTGCATTAGCTGATTGGCAATGGGCAATTAGCAATTAGCTAATCATTCTTGTACTCTGTATGGGATTCGAACCCATGTGCTTCGGTCGAAAACCGGAGATACTAGACCACTATATGAACAGAGCATTAAAGTCGCGACAGCAGGATTCGAACCTACATCTTCTCCGGTCCAAGCGGAGAGGCTTAGCCAATTAGCCGACCTCGCGAAATAAATTTTTGTAAGGAAAAAATCATAAAAAGGACGGAAGCGCATCTTGCGATGTAGGATTCGAACCCAATCTTCCTGCCACGAAGTATCCCTTTCATTACGTCACTCACAATTATTTCAGACAAGGAAAAAAACGTACAGCGTGTTTTTTCTGAGCTATCTACATGTTTCCATGTGAGCAGGGATTGAACCTGCGACCTTTCCGTTTTCACGGAATGCTCTCACCGAAGTATCGCTGTACTACGTCACTTGTCAATATTAATTGTCATCCTTCGACTACGCTCAGTATGACAATTTATCTCGTGGGTATCTTCAACCCCATTTTTTTCATCTCCAGCAATGCCTCTGCATTTCCGATTGCATCATTCACCGGGTTATGATCGTGTCGCGTTTTCCGGAACAATCGTTTCCATTCGCTGTTCAGTCCTCCGTCCATTTTCATTCCGCAATACAGATCTCCGATTCGTCTTCCGGAAAATCCAAACGGATTCTTTCCGAGGTAGAAGTGGAAGTAGTAATTAATCCACTGCCAATCGAATGCGAGGTTATCGCTGATGAAAATTGCCTTTCCATCCGAAGTCTTGTTCAGCCATTCGGCAAAGTTGCGCATCACCGTTTCCGGATCTCCGAAACCCTCGTGCTGTTCTCGCGTGAATCCGCATACTGCCAATGCATCCGGAATCCATTCACGGGAAATCGGTTTGACTTCTGCGTAAAATGTTTTCGAGAGCGTTGGTTCAACAACCACTGCGCCGAAGCACACCATTGAATATTTATTTGGGATGGGCCCATCGGCTTCAACATCCACTACTATGTAACTCATTTTGTTTTTTGTTTTAATGTTAATGTATTTATAAAATTTAAACGGGCAATAATCTGCAAGAGCGATCCGGGGGGTCGAACCCCGTCTCGTCACTAGTGACGAAACTTTCATCCAAACGAAGTAACTCTTATATACGGCACCGTATTAATAAGCCGGCAACAAACCTGCAGAGGCTTTGTTTCAATTTACAGTTGAAGTAACTCTACAGTACGGCACGGTTTTATTTTTCAGTCGGCAACAACACGATCAGAGACTTTTTCCCCATGGGAATCGAACCCACATCATTCATCGCTGAATTGTTCTACCCTTAAACTAAAGGAGCGCGAAGTAACCCTTATCTACGGCACGACTTTGTGAGTTGTCAGTTCGAGCGCAGTCGAGAACTCAACAACTGACAATTCACTCGGTATTTGTCGACTTCTCGACTACGCTCGAAGTGACAAATACTTCCGGAAGCAAAAAGCGATTCGTGGCGGGGTTCTCGATTGAGGATTTGCACCTCTCTCCATTTTTCAATGAAGCCCTTCCCCTGGTTTGCTCGAAGTATCACGGCTCTACGGCATTCCGGAAATAATAATATTTTTTCACTGCACAATTCAAACAACGGCAACAAGCAACAGGTCTGCTCTCTGCTTTCACAGAATACGGTCGTCCTATTTCTGCATTCCTGCAGACAGTTGACTGGTAATCATCGTCCGTCTTGCGACGCACTCAGATTAACATTCGCGAAACCCGGTTACCCGTGCACCACTACCTTAGGACCGTTATCGAAGTATGACCCATTTACGACACGCTGTTTTGTCGTTATACAAATATTTTCAAAGAAAGATTTCAATCTTTTCATTTCTTGAGCGTCGGGCGACCTATTATCACGTGGACATCAGGAGAAGAGGGCCACATACTAACAACTCGAGTTGTTTAATCATCGCGATTGCATTCACTCCGTTTTCGGAAGCCTGCAATACATCGAACACTTTGTCTGACCAGCCAGCGATGAGCGTTACATCATCACGTTGTACGCTGATTGGTGTGTTACCGTAACCAGACAGGTCGAACAGGTACAGCTTCGCCATAGGCGCCATCTGTTTGTACTGTTTCCAGGCAGTCTGCAAGTTGCCACCGTCCCGATTTGAGTTCCACATCTGACAATCAGTGAACATCATCACTTTATCCATCACAACCTTTCGGTTGGTCAGATCGTTGATCACCATGTAACCGTTAGTTGCGTAACCAACTTCACCTTCACGCTTGTAGTACTCGTCGACATTCGACAGTACACCACGGTTCGGCATGTTGATCACTTTCCAACTATCTCCGAACATTCCGGAAACCACACGCTGACACTTGCTCTGCATCAGCATTCCCAGCATCAGACCGATATCGAACAGCAGCACTTTGCTTTTTGCCGAGATTGGTTTCTGCATTGAACCTGACACGTCGCACGCAATCAGCACGCGAGTGTTGTAATCAAATCCGCGTATGTTCTGCGCCGAAGCAACTACTGCATCTTCCAGCGCATTCAGCACCATCGATACATAATCTGCTTTCAGCACCTTCACTTCACGGTACGCCGCAAGGAAACGGAATGGCAGCTGTTTTGATTTCGCTACTGCGTTTGCATCCGACAGTGTATCGCAGACTTTTTTCATTACATCCCACGATACTCCTGCTTCGATGATGTTGCGCAGGTTGCGCATCAACGCCATGTATCCAACTTTTTCGCTGTTGATCAGTTCTTCCCACTTTTCACGAAACGCTGCCGCTTTTGCTTTGTCGCTCTCAAACTTTTGCTGACCAAGAGCCGACAGTTCAGTTTCCCAGGTATATGCTACCGCGAGATTCTTCTCTGCGATTTTGTTGAACACCGCTTGCTGCTCATCGCTTTTCGCTTTAGGGTGAACAAGGAACAGCGCATCACGCAGTGTTACTTCCGCGTCACGGTTGTACTTCGAGAACTGGTATTCATCGAAGCGGTTGAACGCTTCTGCCAGACCTTTCTGAACTTGTTTTGAAAGCTTGTTCAGCTTCTTTGTACCCGCACGTTTGTTCGCCAGCTGGTAATAAGCCAGAAGCTCGGTGATTTCATCCGCACGTTGCACTACGCCTTTCACTGCTTTCGCAACGATCGCGTTTCCTGAATTCTGCTTTGCAAGTTCAACTGCGAGAACTTGTGGAATAGAACGCATATACATTTTGTTACGTGCATATACCGCAAGCTTTGCCACGAATTCCACATCTACTTTCGTCGTGAGTTCAACAATACGTGCAAGACGATCGTTGCTCTTCTCGTAGAACGAGTCGCTCAGTCCGGCAGTAACTACTGCAGCATAGAGTTCCAGTTCAGGAGTCATTGCGAATGCCTTTGCGCCTTCGTAATTAGTCACTGCTACTGCTTTACGTTTGAAGATGTTGAATTTCATGGCTACTTGTTTTATCGGGTTAATGCTTGTTGTTATTGACGTTACAAATATTTTATACATCTACGCAATGGTCTTGCGTAGTTAACTTTATTTTTTCTTTTTGTTTTAACCGTCTGATTTTCAGTCGGCATTAATTCGTTTTACGATCCCCGTGCAACTCCATGTTGCTGTTGGAATGAAAGGACTTGAACCTTTAACCTTGTGCGTATAAGGCACGTGCTCTCACCATTGAGCTACATTCCAATATTTCGCGGCACAGATTGGATTCGAACCAATATCTCTCGTCTTAACAGGACGACGCTCTACCGTTGAGCTACCAAGCCTTTGCGGTGTTGACGGGATTCGAACCCGTGATCCTCCGATAGACAGTCGGACATTCTAACCGCTGAACTACAACACCATTGTGGACAGGGATCGAGTCGAACGATCATCTTCCGATCTTCAGCCGGCCGCATACTCCAGGTTTGCTACCTGTCCATTTTTTGTTGACCTACCTGGATTCGAACCAAGAACTCCCACTTTAAAAGAGCGGTGCTCTAACCGTTGAGCTATAGATCAGTATTTCTTTTGTTTGTCATCCTTCGGCTACGCTCAGTATGACAAATGTCCTGTTGCCCGAAATGGATTTGAACCACTACAAACAGAATCAAAGTCTGTTGTCCTACCATTAGACGATCGGGCAGTAAAAGCGAAAAGCCCGGTCGTTTCGGACCGGGCTAGCAAAAAACATTTTTCAATGTTCACTTGCGGCTATACCGGTCCATCCGAATATTCTTCTCGA
Organism: uncultured Chryseobacterium sp.; assembly: GCA_964495745.1. Lineage (GTDB taxonomy): Bacteria > Bacteroidota > Bacteroidia > Palsa-965 > Palsa-965. The sequence goes on from CAZBYM010000089.1 coordinate 7,264, forward strand.
AATTCTTGCGATCACTTCCCTGGTGGAATATGGGTGTTGATAAATACATCTCTGTTCGTTTTACTGGTTTTCTTTATTTGTTTGTCCTGCGTTCTTCGCTTTTGTTCTGAAATATTCCTTTTGTCATCATGAACTTTTGCTTTGTCATCCCGAGCGGAGCCGAGGGAAAAAAGCAAAAGCCCCGAATCTCTCCGGGGCTTTCACTTCAGTTATATCCTAAAGCAATTACACCCCGTGCAACAGACGATCTCCCTCGGGATTTATCTGCGTGCGTGTTTGTGGATATGTAAAATGCTTTTTCATTTTTCTTTTTGTTCTGCGACAAATATATTGCAAAGAAATAATGCGATCCTAATTAATCTGCAATTATTTTTCACGATTTGCATTATTTACTTCACTTTGCTCAACTACGCAGATACATTGCGTAGATAATTCTATCTTAGTTGTGCCAATCACGTCTATCATGCCAATAAATAAACTCGCACTCATCCGTTACAAGACCATCGACAACTGCCTGCAGAACCGTTTCCGCAAATGGACCCTCGAAGATCTTGTAGATGCCTGTTCGCGCACACTTGAAGAATTCGAAGGAATAGAACAAGGCGTAAGCAAACGAACTGTTCAGCTCGACATTCAGACTATGCGAAGTGAAAAGCTGGGGTACAACGCGCCGATCATAGTTTCAGATAAAAAGTATTATTCATACGAAGACAAGAACTACAGCATCACGAACATTCCATTAACGAGTCAGGATCTAGGAACACTCACTGAAGTTGTAGAAGTTCTTCGTCAATTTAAAGGCTTCAGTTATTTCGAAGAGCTCAGCACGATGGTGAACAAACTGGAAGACAAAGTTCAGTCCCACAAGAACAAAGGTCGCTCCTATATTCACTTCGAGAAAAACGATTTACTGAAGGGTCTAGAGTACATCGAGCCCTTGCACAAGGCCATCATGCGCCAGAAAACGATTGATGTGGTGTATCAGTCATTCAAAGCACGCGAGGCAGGAAGTATCATCTTTCATCCTTATCTGCTGAAGGAATATCGCAATCGTTGGTTTGTGATTGGCGCAACGCATAAGAAAACGATTCTCACATTAGCGCTCGACAGAATTTCTTCCGTAAAAGAAATCGGTGGTGAGAAATACATGAAAAATACGTTCTTCGAAATTGATTCGTACTTCGATGATACGATTGGTGTGACGAAGAATCTCGGTGTTCGTCCACAATTAGTGGTAATGAAAATTGATCGTGCAAATGCGCCGTACGTGATAACGAAGCCGGTTCACCACACACAGAAAATTCTGAAGACAGAACCCGATGGAATGATCTTCAGCATTAATGTGACTTGGAATTTTGAATTGGAGAGGGAGATTCTTGGATTCGGAGAACAAATAAAAGTGTTGTCGCCAAAGAGATTACAGAATAAGATTAGTTGGAGGGTTAAGAGGATGTTGGAGACGTATGAGGAATCGGAAAAAAATGAAGTAAGATGAAATTCGTTGCCATCTCTGATACGCATGGTCAGCACGCGAAAATACTTCTGCCGGATGCTGATGTAATAATTCACGCGGGTGATGTTTCCGGACGTGGCACAGAATCTCAGATTGTCGAATTCTTAAACTGGTTTTCAGGATTGAATTTTCGATACAAGATATTCATCGCCGGCAATCACGACTTCTTCCTCGAAAGGGAATGCGCAGATCGAATTCAGTCACTCATCCCAGACAATGTCATTTATCTCAATGATTCCGGTATTGAAATCGAAGGAATTAAAATCTGGGGTTCGCCAATTCAACCGTGGTTTCATGATTGGGCGTTTAACAGACGGAGAGGAGCTGATATTCGCAAGCACTGGGATCTGATTCCAACTGACACCGATATTCTTCTTACTCACGGACCTGTCAAAGGAATTCTCGATCGAACTGTTTACGGTCAAGAAGTTGGTTGCGATGATCTTCTTGATGCTGTGAAGAGAATTAGTCCAGCATTACATATATTCGGTCACATTCATGAAGCCTATGGTACCGAAATAAAAGGTGAGACCCGGTTTATCAATGCGAGCATTTTGAATGAGGACTACTTTATTGTCAATGCTCCGATAGAATTTGAATTATAAAATAAATAGGAATGAAGTCAGTAATACAGGAGAAAATCGCCCAGCTCGAGAAAGACAATAACATTCGCATCCTCTTCGCGTGCGAATCAGGAAGTCGCGCCTGGGGATTTCCCTCGCCGGACAGCGATTACGACGTACGTTTTGTTTACGCGCATCCCGAAGATTGGTATTTATCCATAACTGAGAAATCCGACGTCGTGGAATTGCCCGTCAACGAAGTGCTCGACATCAACGGATGGGATGTGAGAAAAGCTTTGCGTCTCGCCGCGAAATCTAATGCGGTCATTTTCGAATGGATTCAATCTCCTGTTATCTACCAGGAGGCTTCCGGATTCATCGAAGGATTCAAAGCAATTGCTCCCGGGTGTTTTTCTCCGATTGCCGCCATGCACCATTATCTCAGTCAGGCGAAAAAGAAATACGAAGAGTGCATTTCAGAAGAGCAGGTCAAACTAAAGCGATACATGTATTGCCTTCGTGCGGTATTGTCTGCTTTGTGGATAGCACATAGAAAAACCACTCCTCCGATGGAACTGAAGTATCTGTTAGATGAAATGCCCGACGCAACTCTCAAAGAAAAAGTAGCGTCGCTTGTAAATCTGAAAGCGACTCAAGCTGAAAGTTACCTCCACCCGCATGAAACGTCACTCGAACAATTTCTTGCTGGTGCTATTGCGGAATGCGAAAGTGTTGCGCAAGCTCTGCCCTCTCAAAAGCCCGATCACCTACTGCTGGATAATTTTTTTCGTAAAACACTTCGCGCCAAATGACCACTGAAGAGCTCAGATTGAAAAACTGCATTCTTCTAGAATGCATTACCGGCAGCCTGGCATACGGAACTGCGACCCCGCAATCGGATACCGACCTGAAAGGGATTTTCGTTACTCCGCGCGAAAGATTTTATTCGCTCGAACATGAAGAACAGATCAACGAGGACAACAATAACGTTATGTTCTATGAGCTGCATAAATTCATGGACCTCCTTTCGAAGAATAATCCGAACATGATTGAGTTGCTGGCGATGCCGGAAGATTGCATTCTCCGCAAGCATCACTTGTTTGATTTACTGAAGCCTGAATTGTTCCTGTCTAAATTATGCAAAGACAGTTTTGCCGGCTATGCAATGACACAGGTCAAAAAGGCCCGCGGACTGAATAAGAAAATCCTGAATCCTATGGAAGAACAACGAAAGTCCATTCTCGATTTCTGCTACGTCGTTTCAGGTCAGGGTTCCATGTCCGTAAAGGTTTTTCTAGGGAGAAACAATTTGTCACAGGAAAACTGTGGACTCGTCGCCATTCCGCACATGCGTGAAATGTATGGACTGTACCACAGCATTACTGAAAAGTACTCAGGAATTGTTCGTTCCGATGATTCCATGGACGTGTCGCTCAGCTCCATTGCAGAAAGTGAAAGTCCACTTGTTACAATGTCATTCAACAAAGACGGTTACTCGAAGTATTGCAAAGAATACAAGGAGTACTGGGAATGGGTGAAGAAACGAAGCGAGGTTCGTTATGAGAATACGATCGAACACGGCAAGAATTACGATGCTAAAAACATGATGCATACGTTTCGTCTGTTAGACATGGCAGAAGAAATTGGTCGCAGCGGGAAAGTTGTAGTGCGTCAACCGAACCGCGACTTTTTGCTCGAGGTAAAATCAGGTGCATTCTCTTATGAAGAGTTGGT
>CAZBYM010000090.1:0-10957 GCA_964495745.1 uncultured Chryseobacterium sp.
GTAAGGAAGTCAAAACGGGCAAAACAAAAATACCGACTGTGAGCAATGAAATATACAAATCTGCTTTTTCACTTTCGAGAAAAATGCTGATCGAAGCATACGGCGCGAAATGTGTCCACGCTGAAATTCCAAGCTTGACACCAAGCACCAGAATAACGATGAAAGCGGCTGCTTCCAGGAATGGATACTTCTCCATGAGTTTTACAAATCCCTGAGCAACGAAACGCATGGCAAGAATTCCAATGAAAACTCCAATACAAATGAGCCAGATATTGTCGGTGAATGCAACTGCAGCAAAAACATTATCAATAGAAAACGCCAGATCCATGATTTCAACAAGAATTACCGTTGCCCAGAACGGGCCGAACAATCCGAGCGTGTTTTTATAGAGTTTACTTTCTTTCTTATTCAGCGTATCATCCTCTTTTTGCGGTGTCATTTTTGATCGGAAATAATTTAATCCGAGATAAATCAGATAAAATCCTCCAATCGGTTTTAACCACCAGATTTTTGTGAGCCATGCAGCCAGAATCAAACACAATCCACGAAAAACGTATGCTCCAATAATTCCATACTTCAGTGCTTTGTTTCTTTGATCTTTAGGAAGATCCATTACCATCGTGGCAAGAACAGCTGCATTGTCGATAGAAAGCAAACTCTCAATTACGATAAGATTGAGAATGATGAGCATCGCTGCACCAATGTCGTCGCCTAATATCGAATGAAGAATATCCATAAGTCGCTAAAGATACTTAATCGCAGTTGATCATTGAGATTGTGGACACCAATTGAAAAGTTCGGAATTGATTTGCGGAATTATCTTGCTTCTCCGACCTAAAGCAAACATTTCCTCAATCGCCTTCTTTCCTTCAAGTCCCAATTCCAGCGAGAAAGAATTCACATACAAAGCAATGTGCTTCTTCATTACAGATTCATCCATTTCCGAAGCATTTTCTCGAATGTACGGCATCGAATCATCAGGAAATGCGAATGCATAATCAATACTCTCACGAATTAACGCTTGAACTTTGCAGATTGTTTCAGAATCAATATCTCTTCGCATGGCAATTCCTCCGAGTGGAATCGGATGTCTTGTTTTGCTTTCCCAAAGTTCTCCGAGGTCAATAATTTTTTTCAAACCTTTCGACTCGTAGGTGAACCGATTTTCATGAATGATTAATCCGGCATCAACTTCATCATTTAAGACTGCATTCTCAATTGCAGAAAAAATCATCTCCTGTTTTTGCTGAACTTCAGGAAATGCAATACCAAGAAGAAAGTTTGCCGTTGTGTATTTTCCGGGAATGGCGATTTTCAGTTTACCCGAAGAAACTTCTTCCATCGAAATTTCTCTCTTCGAAATGAGAAGTGGTCCGCAATTTCTTCCCAACGCGCTTCCTGAATCAAGCAGTACATAATTTTCACTGCACCATGCATACGCGTGATAACTCAGCTTGGTAATCGCGTATTGTTGTTTGAACGCAGACTGATTGAGCGATTCGACATCTGCAAGAACAGGAATAAATTCAATTCCCTTCGTGTCAATTCGATTATGAACCAAAGCATCGAAAATGAAACAGTCATTCGGGCAAGGCGAATATGCGATTTCTAATTTCATCGTTTCGTTAATTTGTCTAGACCGATGAACAGAATTTCATTGAGATTATCAATCGCCTTCGGAATATTCCATTTTGATTTGTCACGACGTTCAACATAATTCGAAACCGCACGAAGTTGAATCGCGGGAGTTGGAATCAACCTGCAACTGTACAAGAATCCTGCGCCTTCCATCGATTCCACATCAACCGTAATTCTACTTTTAATATCGGCGATAGAATCATCATTCCCATGGACAGTATTTACTGTAATTCCGGAACACTTTCTCAATGACTGAAATTCTCTGAAATAACTGTTGCTATCAAGAATCCATCCGTCTGTGTATGGCCATTGAGAAATCCCATGAAGTCCAATTTTGTCGGCAGAAATAAATTGTTCGCCATCCTCAACGCCCAATTCAGAAATACATTCACGTTCAACAATCACAACTTCACCAAGAGGAATTTCACTGTTAAAAGAACCGCAAATTCCGGCGTTGATGGCGCAATCAAATGAATGCTTTGCAAGGAAAGCAGAGGTAAAAGCCGCGGTTGCTGTCATGCCTATTCCTGTGGTTACAAAATGTATTTCCTGATTGTTCAGAATAAATACACGATGATTTCCATCTGTCGAAATAGTTCGAAGTTCTTCTCTACCCAACAATGGAGCAATTTCTGCTTCTGTTGCCGAAATAATCAGGATTTTCATAGGCTGTTAAACACTGCAAAAGTACGGCTTCTTCGCTGTTTTTAGCTGTATATTTGTGCCGTTATGGTATACATTACACGACGGGAAAGATTCACAGCGGCGCATCGCCTTTTTCAGGCCGATTGGTCCGACGAAAAGAACACGGAAGTCTTTGGAGGATGCGCAAATCCGAACTGGCATGGGCACAATTACGAGCTTTTTGTGACTGTAAAAGGCAACGTTGATCCGAAGCTTGGCTGGGTAATGAATCTCAAAGATTTGAGTCAACTTATTCAGCAGAAAGTGACCGACAAACTTGATCACCGGAATTTGAACATGGATGTTGATTTCTTGAAAAATGTCCTGACTTCAACCGAAAATGTGGCGATTGCAATCTGGCAGGAACTCGAAAAAGACATTGCCAAACATGGCGCCAAATTGCACGGAATTAAACTCCGTGAAACTGAAAATAATTTTGTCGAATATTTTGGTCCGGATTCAAAATAATTTTCAATCCAATCCGACTATATTCATTAGAACAATTCCATGGACAAGAAATTCGGTTATTTGAAGCTTGATCAATACGATGAAAAATCGGTTGAGAAAATCGCTGAAAAGTATAAATCAATCCTGACTGAAATCGGAGAAAATCCGGAACGTGAAGGATTGCTCAAAACACCGGAGCGTGTTGCAAAGGCCATGCAATTTCTTACGCATGGTTATGATTTGAATCCAACAGAGATTCTTAAATCTGCGATGTTCAAAGAAGAATACAGCCAAATGGTAATCGTAAAAGATATTGAAGTCTATTCACTCTGCGAGCATCATTTGCTTCCCTTCTTTGGAAAAGCCCACGTTGCATATATTCCGAACGGCTGTGTAGTTGGCTTGAGTAAAATCCCTCGTGTAGTTGATGCATTTGCCCGCCGGTTGCAGGTGCAGGAACGTTTGACCAATGAAATTCGTGATTGTATTCAATCGACCATGAATCCAATTGGCGTTGCTGTTGTTATTGAAGCTCAACATTTGTGCATGCAGATGCGCGGAATTCAGAAACAGAATTCAGTAACGACAACCTCAGCTTTTACCGGCGAATTTCTCAAAGATTCGACACGATCAGAATTCATGCGTTTGATCGCCACAAGATTGCATTAACTTTGTAGTATCAATAAAACATCACGAAAATGAGCACTCAAAATTATCACAACTTCAATCAGATGCAAACTGATACGACATCAACAGATGCAGGCGCAGTGGCTTCTAAAACATTTATTACACAAGTATTCGGTTGGATGTCGGGCGCGCTTGTAATTACAGCTCTTACTTCCGCTATGTTTGGTCTTATTCCTGAACTGATGGACCTCATGTATACTATTGAAGGCGATTATATGGTTAGAACACCATTAGCGTGGATCGTCATGTTCGCACCATTCGCGTTTATTCTACTTCTCGGTTTTGGAATTAACAAGTTGTCTTTCCCAATGATGGTTGCCGCATTTCTACTATTCAGCGGGGTAATGGGAATGAGTCTTGGATATATTTTCATGGCGTATGAAATGGGATCTATCGTTTCTACATTTTTGATTGCTGCCGGAATGTTCGGAACCATGGCTGTTATGGGATACATCACCAAGGCCGATCTTTCAGGATTTGGAAGGATCATGATGATGGGTTTGATTGGAATTATCATCGCGAGTGTTGTAAATATGTTTATGCAAAGTGAAGGAATGAATTATGTTATTTCTTTCATTGGTGTTGCCGTGTTCACCGGACTCACTGCATACGATGTTCAGAAACTCAAGAATCTTGGTGCAACACAAACAGATGGAACATCTGCTGCAAAACTTTCAATAATGGGTGCGCTGACATTGTATCTTGATTTTATTAATCTGTTCTTGTTCCTGCTGCGTTTACTTGGGAACAGAAAATAATCGCAATCAGCCTTCGGCTCCGCTCAGTCTGACAATTCTTCTTCGAGAAGCGATTTGTAAGCCATAGCGGAGTCTAAGTGAGACAAAATGTATTTTACCCTTTGGTAACCATATTCCACCAATGAAAAAAGCCTACATCTTCCCCGGACAAGGATCACAATTCCCGGGAATGGGAAAAGATCTCTACGAAAACTCTACTCTTGCGAAAGACATGATGGAGATTGCGAACACTGTTCTCGGTTTTCGACTTACTGATACAATGTTCTCTGGTACAGAAGAAGAACTGAAGCAAACGAACGTAACGCAACCGGCAATATTTCTTCATTCCGTAGCGCTGTGTGCAACACTTGGAGATTCTTTCCAACCTGACATGGTTGCAGGTCATTCGCTCGGAGAATTTTCTGCGCTTGTTGCCAATCATACACTTTCATTTGAAGATGCACTTGTATTGGTTTCAAAACGCGCTCAAGCAATGCAAAAAGCTTGCACTGCCACTCCTTCAACTATGGCTGCAGTTCTCGGAATGGATGATGCGAAAGTGGAAGAAATCTGCGCTTCAATTACGGATGAAATTGTTGTTGCTGCGAATTACAATTGTCCGGGACAACTTGTTATTTCAGGTTCACTTGCAGGAATTACCGAAGCATGCGAATTACTGAAAGCTGCGGGAGCAAAAAGAGCATTGGTGCTTCCTGTTGGAGGTGCTTTTCATTCTCCGCTAATGGAACCTGCCCGTATCGAACTCGAAGCGGCAATCAAAGCAACAGATTTCAGAACGCCTAGATGTCCGGTTTATCAGAACGTAAATGCAAGTCCGGTTACGAGCCCCGACGAAATACGTCAGAACTTGATTTCTCAGCTTACTGCTCCTGTAAAATGGACGCAGACAATTCAACGTATGACAGCCGATGGTGCAACACATTATATTGAAGTTGGCCCAGGGAAAGTTTTGCAAGGATTGGTCAAAAAAATCAGTCCTGGAGTAGAAGCAGCCAGCGCATAAGGTTCTCAACACGATTTTCTTAACAAAAACGCCGTTATCATACTGTGAAACGGCGTTTTTACGTTATACATTTACTATGGCAATGCGTGGCATCACAACTGCAATCTGAACATTTATGAAGCGATTATTTCTTGTTTTCTTTCTTTTGATCTCAGTCAGTTCCTTCGCTCAGTTTTTTCAAGGATGGGGAATCATGGCGGGTGGAACTTTGGGTCGTCAATATTGGTACTATGATGATCCAGGTGGAACAATTAAACAGAAATATCTTTTGCGTTGGAATGCAGAAATTTTTGCAGAGTTTTTCGCTCATCCAACTTTTCGCTGGGTAACAGAATTGCAGTACAACGCGAAAGGGACGAAATACGAAGCGTTCGATGGCAGTACAGTAAAACCATTGAACCACTACGCTGCGTGGAATAATTATCTCATGATCAGAAAAGAATTATTTTCAATTATTCCCTATGTGAAAGTCGGCCCACGATTAGAGTACGTTGTTAGTTCGCCTCAGGCTTTCAAGAAATTTCATATGACGGGCTCGCTTGGAGCAGGCGTTGAATTTGTTGCGTATGGTCCTGTGAAATTCATCACCGAAATGCATTGGGTTCCCGATCTTACGCGATCGTATACCGAAGGAAATCCCCAAATAAAACAACATGCCTGGGAATTGCGCATAGGTTTGAAGTTTGCGTATGGTGGAGGTGGAGAAGCGTGCCCGCCTGTCTATAAATGATTTTCAATTTTCGATTCTCCATTAATCTTGGCAAATTGAAAATATATTAATCGAAAATAATTTCATGCATTTCCGCTTCCTCATTCTGGTTTGCCTCTTCCCTGCTCTTTCGTGGGGACAGAAACTATTCCAGTTGGAAATCGTTGAGAATCCAGATGAAGGATTGCTGAAGAAAACGAAATACGAAAAGTCGTTTGCAAAAATTACAGATCGTGAGAAAGAAATTCGCACGATACTGATTTCTCTCTGGGATCGTGGTTATCTCGCAGCGAAAACAGACAGCATTCGTCAGGATTCAACAAAACAAACTGTTTACATTAATCCCGGTCAACAATACAAATGGGCTTTTCTTTCACCAGGAAATGTGGATGAAGAAATTCTTTCGTTTGCGGGATATCGCAAGAAAACATTCCGTGGAACAACTTTCAAGTTTAGAGAAGTTGCGAAAATCCAGGAGAAGATTCTGAAGTGGTGCGAGAACAATGGATATCCGTTTGCCTCTGTGCGTCTTGACAGCGTTCTCTTCGAAGATCACGGAAGAATTAACGCAAGTTTGTATCTCGAGAAAAATCGTTTTACAAAAATTGATTCCATCGAAGTGAAAGGAAATCTGAAAGTTTCTGAAGCGTTTCTTTACAGCTACATTGGAATTGCGCCAGGAGATGCGTATGATGAAAGTAAAATTGCAAGTATTTCTGTTCGTGTGCGTGAGCTTGCATTTGTACGTGAAGTCAAACCATTCACGATTCTCTTCACAGAAAAATACACCAAGCTGACATTGTATCTCGACAAGAAGAAGGCCGGTCAGTTTGATGGAATCGTAGGAATTCTCCCTGATAATAACACGGGCAAAGTTTTGTTCACGGGTGATGTGAGATTGAAACTACAAAACAGTTTACGTCGCGGAGAATTGATCGAGATGAACTGGCGTCGATTGCAAACACAAACTCAGGATTTGAAAGCGAAAATTGCTTATCCCTATTTATTCAGAACACCTGCTGGAGTAGATTACAGCATTAAACTATACCGACGCGACACTTCATTCCTTCATGTGCAGCAACAATTCGGATTGAGCTACATTTTTTATGGATCGACAGGAATTCGTGCTTACGTAAAAAACACTACATCCAGCTTGCTCTCAACAACAGGAATGGAAAATGTTACGACTTTGCCAACAACAGCGGATATTTCATCCACTTCCTATGGTTTAGGATTTCATGTCGAGCGTTTGGATTATCGTTTCAATCCCCGAAGAGGATTTACAAGCGATTTTAGTTGGGACATTGGAAGTCGAACAATAAAAAAGAATGCGGGCTTGAATCCGGTGATTTACGAAGGATTGAAATTGAAATCTGTTCAATATTCTTCTTCCTTCTCGTTCGATAAATTCTGGCCAATTGGAAAACGTACAACAATCAAAACCGGAGTTCAGTCGGCGTGGATTTTCAACAGTGGGTTTCTCTTTCGCAATGAACTGTTTCGAATTGGCGGACTCAATTCACTTCGGGGATTTGATGAAGAATCGATTTTCGTGTCCTCGTTCGCAATTGGAACAATTGAGTACCGATATCTGCTCGAAGAAAACTCATGGTTTTTTCTCTTCACGGATTTGTGCTGGTATGAAAACAGCAGCAAAGAGACATTTGACACCGATACGCCTTATGGATTTGGCACAGGTGTAACTTTCGAGACAAAAGCAGGAATTTTTGCCCTTACCTACGGATTAGGAAGTCGGTATGGTCAACCAATCCAATTCAGAAGTGGAAAAATTCACGTTGGTTTCATTGGATTGTTCTAAACTGCATATGAACTTGTGTATTTTTACAAATCAATAATCTCCTGCGACAAGAACACAAATTTGTGAAGCAATTTCGAAAATATTATTCCGCTTTTCATACGCCACTGTTTGGAGTTGTGTTTGCAACACTGATTGTCTGTTCCGCCTATTCGTGCTTCAGTCGTCGAACAACATTTGTTCCGCGGCAAGATTATTCAACCTATTATGCCCCAGACAAAACAAAAGCAATGCCGTCGTATGTGGTGTATAACATGAACGATTCTGTTTCGCGTTTGTATTTTTCTGTAAAATCATCCGATTTACTTTACGAAAGAAGTAACAATACGAATCAACTTACGGCGCATGTTTTGCTCAATTACATATTACGCCCAGTTGGCAACACCAAAACTGTGATAGACAGCGGCCATGTTGTATTGAATGATGTCAACGAAACCGGATTGGTCAAACAATTGGCTGGTTCAGTAGATTTTGATGTCCCTGAACAGGGAATGTATTATCTCGAGATTACATTTCGTGATTTGAATAAGATGACGATCACTTACGAATTACTTTCGCTCGCACATACGAATGTTGATTCGCGAAATAATTTTGTGATGACAGCACCCGGAACTGAAACTCCGCTGTTCAGAAATTACGTTGAAAAGAATGAGTCATTCATACTACGCCACAACAGAAGGGAAACCACGAAATTATTTGTACGTTTCTTTAAGAACATTTCAGAAGCTGCGCGACCACCTTACGCTTATCCCACCACTCCGTTGGAAATAATGCCGGACAGTTCGTGGACAATAGATCTTACTGTTGCAGACTCGATACGATTTTCAGAAGAAGGATCATACTATGTTTCTTCCACCGAAAATAGTTCGCAAGGATTTCTGATTTGTCGTTTTCCTCCTGGTTATCCGAAAATCACAAGTCCTGTGGCACTTCTCGAACCGTTACGTTACATCACAACCAAGAAAGAATATCAGACCTTGGAACTTTCACGGAACCTGAAAGCTGCGATTGATAGTTTTTGGCTTGCGACCGGAGGAAGCGAAGATCGTGCGCGTGAATTAATCAGCGCCTACTATGGACGAGTCGAAATCGCCAACACACATTTTTCAACCGGAAGAGAAGGTTGGAAAAATGATAGAGGTATGGTTTACATTATTTACGGTGAACCACAGAACGTTTATCGCGCTTTTGCATCCGAAACATGGGTGTATGGACAGGATCAAGGAGGAAATATGCTCACGTTTGTATTTGACAGAAAAACAAACACATTTGCAGGCAATGAATTCGAACTTCAACGCAATCAAACATACAATATCAGCTGGATAACAGCTGTTGATTATTGGAAACAAGGGCAGGTTTATCGAGCGAAGTGAATTCTTCTTCTCCTAGATGTTCCTGCGGAGCCCTTCACGGCGAAAGGCGAAACGGCGGAACAAGGTATTACCCACGCGAACGCGGCGGTTGTTGTTAAAGCCTTCGGCTTAACAAATCTTGCACATTCATTTTCTGGCTTTCCTGCGGAGCCTCACACGGCGAAAGGCGCTACGGCGGAATATAGTGTTACCTACGCGATCGCGGCGGCTGTTGTAAAAGCCTTTGGCTTTACACCGTTAGAAACGAGCACCAAACTCGCTTGCATCATCAAGCCGCAATCGCTTAATTCCATTTTTCATGAGCGCAACATTAAAGTTCGCAACGTAACCAATTCGTTTATCTGAGAGTTTCATGTAGCTCAACAACTGAGCCTTGTGAATAGGTAGAATTTCGCTCACAACTTTGAGCTCAACAATGATTTCATTTTCAACCAGCAAGTCAAGTTTAAAGTATTTGTGGAGCACTTTGCCCTTGTAGATAACAGGAAGTTGGACTTGAGACTTGCATTCGATTCCCCTTATCTCAAATTCTTCAATCAAACAACTTTCATAAATCGATTCACTGAAACCTGGCCCCATAGCCCGATGAACTGAAAAAATAGCGTCGACCACTCGATCGGTAATCGCATTAAGTTCATCAATTGTTTTCTTAGGTAATAATTCGTCTTTCATACTAAAAACTTTAAGGTTGTATTTCACGTGACACAAAAGTAAAACACACAATCTCTATTAGTCGGTATTAGTCGTTTGTAAACGGAAACTACTGTTATATCATCAAGATGATCGCAGCGCGATCGCGCCGTGTCCCAATGAGCCTGTTTTTTGTCTCCGCAACACATTTTGCCATGTAGAGCGCTGCAGGTTCCTAGCAACCTAAATCGCGCAAGCGATTGCGCCGTATCGCGTGGGCTTAGTTCGTCGCCGTTACGCCTTTCGCCTTGTAAAGCGCCGCAGGACGCCACATCTACAAATTGGGCAAGCGAATACGAGGAGTATGTCGTGGGCTTGGAGTATGTAGCCACCCCCATCTTGCCGTGCAAGCCACTGCAAGCTACAACACAGAAAACCGTACTTTTGCTCCATGCACAATCACGAAACAAGAGAAGAAGGAATGCAATTGATATTTGGAATCAGAGCAGTTGGCGAAGCTATTGATTCAGGCAAGCAAATTGATCGACTCTTCGTACAGGAAGGATTGCAGAGCTCCACATTTAATGAACTCAGAAAGTTGTGCCGTGAACACGATGTACACTTCACCATGGTTCCCGTCTATAAGCTGAATAAAATTGCGCCAGGAAAAAATCATCAAGGCGTTGTTGCATATATCGCTGCGGTAACATATCACAAAATTGAAACATTGCTTCCATCAATTTTTGAGAGTGGAAAATCTCCAATCGTACTTATTCTTGACAAGATCACCGATGTGCGGAACTTCGGAGCCATTGCTCGTTCGGCAGAATGTGCAGGAGTTAATGCAATTATTATTCAGAGTCGTGGCGCAGCACAAGTTAATGGTGACGCTATGAAAACGTCTGCAGGAGCATTGAATAAGATCCCGGTTTGCAAAGAAGATAATCTGAAAACGACAATCGATTTTCTAAAGAATTCCGGACTGAAAATAGCAGCGTGCACGGAAAAAGGAAGCATCCCTTATTACAAATGTGATCTCTCAGGACCACTTGCCATTATCATGGGTTCAGAAGATGAAGGTATTTCAGGAGAATATCTGAAAAAATCGGACGTGAAAGTATTAGTTCCGATGAAAGGAACAATCAGTTCACTCAATGTTTCCGTTGCAACAGGAATTATTCTCTTCGAAGTAATTCGTCAACGCGACCTCGC
>CAZBYM010000091.1:0-10938 GCA_964495745.1 uncultured Chryseobacterium sp.
AAACTACGAAAACAGAATTGATGAAGACGCAAATCGCTGGCTAAATTTTATTACCGACAATGCGAGCCGAATGGACATGCTAATACGGGATATTCTCTCGTTTTCAAGGGTTAGCAGAGGAGAAATCAGGTTGCAACATATAAATATGGATCTGCTAATTCGTGATGAATTTGAAAACCTGAAGGGGTTGTATCACAAAAAAAATCTTATTTTTATGCATGGCGGGGGCCTTCCGGAGATTTATGGAGATATGACAATGGTGAAATTGGTTTTCCAAAACCTCTTCTCCAATGCAATCAAATATAATCTGGATGAAAAAGAAATTCAAATTATCGTTAAGGGTGGTACTGACGGTCAATTGAATTGGTACTCAATCGCTGATAATGGAATTGGTTTTGACGAAAAATACAAAGACAAAATTTTTGGTGTTTTCCAGCGTTTGCACCAGCAGGATGAATTCGGAGGTACAGGAGTCGGACTCGCCATTGCACAACGAATTGTAAACAAACATGGAGGAAAAATTGAAGTAAGGAGTACCCCGGGATCAGGCTCCGTTTTTACAGTATATTTTCCTGTCAATATTAAACAACAATGACGCAACACGAAGTAGACATTTTATTGGTCGATGACCGGATCGAAGATGCAGAGCTTGCATTGATCGGTTTGAAAAAATACAATCTGGTCAACAAAATTGATTGGGTGAAAGACGGTGAAGAGGCATTGGAATATATTTTCTGCACCGGTCGATATTCCGCCCGTGACATCAACGATAAACCAAAAATTATTCTGTTGGACCTCAAAATGCCAAAAGTAGATGGCATTGAAGTATTGCGAACAATCCGAGGTGATGACCGAACCAAACATATTCCCGTAATCGTTCTTACTACTTCAAAAGAAGAACAGGATATTGTTAGCGCATATCATCTTGGAGTTAATGCTTACATACTTAAACCTGTTGAATTCGAAGATTTTGTTGAGGCAATGAAGGTCACAGGGATGTTCTGGCTGCTTTTAAATCAGCGGCCTTATTAATTTTCAAGCGAGACATATAGTATGCGGGTTCTGATAGTTGACGATAATCCAGCTGATGCCGAGCTGGTTCGGCTCCACCTGAGAAGCAGGGATGACATTCATTTTGATTTTGCAATCAATTTCGATGATGTTGAAACCAAATATGCTTTCGAAAAATATGACGCGGTTTTAACCGATTTCAATCTTCCGGGACGTGATGGATTTGACATCATTGAATTCCTTCGTTCGCACGAAAGTGCTCTTCCCATAATTGTTGTGTCCGGCGCTATTGGAGAGGAACGCGCAGTGGAAGTTTTGAAACGCGGCGCAACAGATTATGTGCTGAAAGAAAATCTCCACAAATTGCCATTGGCTTTCGCGAGAGCAATTGAAGAAAATAATTTAAGGAAGGAACAATCAGCCTCACAATCGAGACTTGCGGAAAGCGAATCGCGCTACCGTTCGTTGATTGAAAACATGAAGGAAGCTGTAATTCTAACGGATTCGGAAGGGATCTTTCTTTTTATGAACCATCAATTCTGTGAGCTTACCGGATATCATCAGGACGAACTCATTGGAAATTGCGGTTACGATTTGTTGATTCCGGAAGATTTCCGTGCGATTTTACGCAACAAAGTGCAAGAGCGACGTACTGGAAAATCAGGCAGCTATGAGGCGGTAATGCTTAATAAAAAAGGTCTGCCACTATCAGTTTCCATAAGTGCGTCACCTGTTTTTGAACAAGGTCAATTTGTTGGAGTAATGTCTGTGATATCCGATCTTACTCATCAGAAAAAACAGAGCACATTGTTGCTCCAATTATTTCAGGGGCTGAGCGTCACTTCCGGCAGCAAATTCTTTTCCGATGTCACAACCTTTTTTATTCGGGCCTTTGGCGTAAAATACGCTATAATCAGTTTATACAATCCGGGCGAAGATTCGGCGCAAACAATTTCATTCAGGGAGAACGAAAAGGAAATCGACAATATTACCTACAAACTTGAAGGAACTCCCTGCGAAATAACAGTAGCTGCTTCAAGATGTTTCTATGGAAATAATGTAGCTGACGAATTTCCTTATGATACATGGTTACGAACTGCAAGCGTTCAATCATACGACGGCCGTCTGGTTACGGATAGCGATAATCAAATTGTCGGAATCATTGTACTCATGCATGATCGTGCAATGGAAGATGAAGACACGAGGAATTTCGTTCTGGACCTGATCTCCGCGCGCGTAGGACAGGAAATTGTCAGATTCCAAACACAAGAAAAATTAGAAAAAAGTGAAACGCGTTTCAGAATGCTCGTTGAAAATTCAGTGGACTTGAATTGCATTCTTGACGACAAAGGGTATTTTCATTATGCCAGTCCTAACTTTGAGCGAATTTTAGGTTACACCGAGGAGGAGCTAAGAAACATTGTTTCATTTGATCTTTTCCAAGAGAAAGATCAGCAACAAGCACGTGAGGTATCTGCCAAGATCATGCGGAATCCAGGCGAGACTTACGATGTCACGCACAAGTATCTCACCAAACACAGAGGTTATCGCATTTTTCATACGAAAGGAAGAAGTGTGAAACAGGAAGATGGCCGGGTTCTGCATGTTTTCAATTCGACTGACATTACTGAAAAAATCAAGCTGGAAAAAGAGCTGAGGAAATCATACGAAGTGCTGAATCTCGTTAATGCGCTTGTCGTTGTTGTAAATAAATCGAGTGAAATCACTTACCTGAGTCCGTCCTGTGAAACTATGCTAGGATTCTCGAGAGAAGAATTACTCGGGAAGCAGTGGTGGACAAAAACAACCGGTAGCTATGAATCTGCTCAAGATGAACGCGAAAAAGTAATCAGGATTCTTACTTCCGGAAGGTTGGACACACAAAGCTACTACGAAAGAAAAATGTTCCGAAAGAGTGGCTCACCGATCTGGATGGGTTGGGAAAAATCAATGAGTCCTGATGGATCACTAATCGCAGTTGGCTACAACATCACTGAAAGAAAAAATGCAGAAAATGCCCTGATCCGAAGTGAAGAAAAATTTCGGAAAATTTTTGAATCAATCAATGACGTCTATTATCAAACCGATAAAAACGCCATTATTACAATGGTGAGTCCGTCAGTCGAAATGACAACAGGTTTTTCACCTTCCGAGGTAATTGGACAACCTATTGTATTTTTTTTCGAAGACGCTGCAGACCGCGATGTTTCCCGCGAACTTCTCTTAAAGGAAAACAGGATAAGCAATTATGAAACAACGATAATCGGCAAAGACAAGCAGGCCATTTACGTAGCGGCAAATGTCAGCGTGCGACTTGATGAGCAGGGCGCGTTTGCAGGAACGCAGGGCGTATTCAGAGACATTACTCAGAAAAAGAAAAGTGAATTGGAGCGCGAAAGGCTGATGAAAGAACTTTCCGACCGTTACAACGAAATGATGCAGTTTAACTATATCGTTTCACATAACCTTCGTGCTCCGATCGCACAACTGCTTGGATTAACCAGTGTCTTGAAATACAATCTGGAAGAAGAAGAAAAACAAAAAGTTTTGGATTCATTGGCAACTTCTACACGTTCACTTGATGAACTTTTGAAAGACCTTAATACAATTCTCTCTGCTCGCTCAACAATTTCCCAGCGCGTTGAGGAGGTTGATCTCGCTGAAATTGCAGAGAGTGTACGAAATTCTCTTACTCTTCAACTGAAGGAATCCGCAGCCGGTTTTTCAGTTCACATACATCCTGCTATCAGGAGCGTCAGAAGCATTAAAAGTTATTTACAAAGTATTATATATAATCTTGTAAGTAATGCGATTAAATATCGGGCTGCTGGTCGTTTACCTTTTATTACAATGAATGTCACTCCGGAAGTTGATTCAATTTGTATAGAAATTGCAGACAACGGAATTGGTATCGACATGAAATTGCATAAAGACCAAATTTTTAAGTTGTACCAACGATTTGACAAATCAACCGAAGGTAAAGGGCTTGGTTTGTATATGACAAAAACTCAAGTGGAAGCCCTTGGCGGGAAGATCGAGATTCAGAGCGAGAAGAACACCGGAACCAAATTTGTAATCCGCCTGAGTAATCTGCAAAAAACGAACACTCCATAGATCAAGTGGTGTTTATTGCGACTTACAGATACTCCAAAAAACAATTGTGGTGTCAGGAGTTACCCCCCCGACACCACAATATCTGTTGACTTTCCTTATCTCGAAATCACAACACGTTGCGTAAACACGCCTTCGTCTGTTGTTAGATTCATGAAATAAATTCCCTCAGCAAGATCACCGGTCTCAATTGCAACCTGATTCTCACCTTGAGTAGCGCTTTCATTTTCTCCTTGACGAACCACCTGACCCATTGTATTAGTCAATGTCCAGTTTACATTTTGATTAGCATTCACTGTATACTTCATCGTGAACTGATCAGAAGTTGGATTCGGGTAAATAGAATTGATTCCGTTTCCATTCGCATCAAGGTCAGCGATTCCGTTAGGAATGATGTCAACCCATTGGCTCTGAAGAATTTCTTTCGTTGTATTGTCTTGAACGAAAATCACAACTTTCAGATCAGACATTTGTTCAACAAACGTTGTGCCCATTGGAATAGTTGCATTGATCGTAATTGGTGTATTTGCAACAAGAGAAGTAACTGCAGTTCCTGTTTCTGTCGGGTGCATGTTCATCATAACCTGATTGAATGATGTTTCCCCATTCGTACCGACGTTACCGGTTGTTTGGTTTTCGATAACCACGATATGGTAACGATAATTGTTTCCGGCATAATTTATCAAAGGCATAATCTGTGCGTTCACAGTTACAGTAGTTCCAGCGTAATAAGCAGTTGGGATTGTAATTTCCATGAATGATGGAATCTGCTGATATGAATTGAACATAGGAACTGTAAGCGCTGCTGCGTTTCCGTCCCATTGCCCATCAATTTCCATACGTGGAATTGAATTGATTCCATAATAAGCACGACGGTTCACAGCTTCTGTAGTTTGATATGGATCTCCACTACCAGGGAAGTCTTGCTGGTACTTTATCACAGTGAAGTTTGAAACATTAGGAACGATATTGTTATCCATGTTTGCATTACCCGCAGCACATGGTCCGCACGTAGAAGAAGTAAATACTTCCATGCACACATTTCGCACAGTCATTGTGTCAACAACTGTTACGACGAAATCAATTGTGTCGTTACCATTGTTACCATCAGCGTTGCCGTTAATATTGTCAGCCCACACCTGCAAATTATAGATTCCTGTAGTTGCAGGAGTCCATCCGGTAGGATGTGTTCCTGTTGTATTGCCTTGTGTAGGAATATTCACACTTCCAATAGCACCAGTAACAGCGGGACCGCCATTAACTGAATAATTCATACTGTATGACGTAACATTGTTCGCACCAAAACTGGTGAAATCTGTAACGATACTGAACGGCGCCGCACTGAGAATTACGTATGAAGCAACAGATTCAGACTGTGCAGACATATCTTCAGGAGGACGAGTTCCGGGAATGAATTCATAATACGCGTTGTCATCAGACAATGCGCTAGATAAAGCGATTGAATTCACGTTGTTGCTTCCGCCATTAACTGCGTAAGCAGAAGTGGAATTCACCTGAACACCAACTGCAAGTGCTGTTAGCGTTCCGCTGCTTCTTTGATCAACAACATAAATGTGATTGGAAGTTTCCTCTAATACAATTGACCAATACGTGTAATACGTACTGTAAGTATATGAAGTGAAGAAAATCCAATGTTGACGATTAGGAGCGGTACCGAATGTTTTCTGAACGATGTAATCATTCGTAGCTGTTCCCTGAATTCCCCATACGCACACCGACTTATCCGGAATGTTCGCAGATGGAATCGCAGAAGATGACAATGCGGGCGCAGTAACAAAAGTTGCAACATCGAACGTAAGAACACCCGAGTTTGAAACTTTGAATTGCGTTTCAGGACTTCCGTTGAAATCGAATGCAAATGGAATTGTTTGAACTGAAGACCATGCTGGAGTTGCAGATGGATTATGGAAAGTTACCCAGGAAGGGTCAAGTCCACCACCTACAGGATACTCAGCATCCTGATTCAGATTTCCCGGATTCTGTCCTGGCGAAGTGTACGTGTTGAAATAATATTGCGCATTCAAACCGATAGTCAGGCACAATATTGCTGAAGTAAAAATTTTTTTCATGTGTTGAGTTTGAGTGAAATGGGATTAGTCTAGTAAAGTTTAGAAAAAATGCTCCCAAAAGCAAGATAAAATATGAATAATACGATGATTCAAAGAAACATTGAAATTGAGCGAATTCCTAACACTAATAAAGCCAATCCTGCTTTGAAGAAATAATCACTCAGATATGGACTTCAAACAATGCGAACTGGTCTGCGCACAGGTGAGACGTCGTATAAGTGTATTTGAGACAACTTCTCGAAATGAGGTTGATAGTTATAACCTACAATTCTCGATCTCACGAGGCAGCACCACGAATAGAATTCAATTCTTCTTTTTCTTCCAGGCCAATTTCGTATTGACCACTCGTTCCCGATCAAAAAGTTCAATATAACCGGTTGTGTGGACACTCAGTTTCATGTCTTCATCAGCAAGTCCCGTAAGAGAAGATATAGTTCCATTCATTACAAAATTGTAAGCTACTATATCTTTATCCAAAATTATTCGGGAAACAAGACCCATCTTTTTTTTCAACGTCATGCTGACTGGTATAACTATTCTAGTTGAATCCAAAGCAGCAATAGAAATGTTGGGTAGAAAACCTTTCAATTCAAGAATGTCATCTCCAGTAGCATAGTAAGAAACATCATTCATTTCTAATTCCCGTTCATTCCGGTTGACGAGCGTGGTATGAAGCAATAAGTTGAACACTCCTTCTTTCTGTCCTAAAAAATCAACTTGTCGAACGATCAATGTTGGTGGTATCGGAACTTTGACTGTAACTACTCGATCAATATCACTGGTAATTTGACCAAAAATAGTTGTGTAGACTATTTTTCCAACTATGTGGATGCTTACCGAGTCCTCTCCCTGATGTTTTAATATTCCAGTAACAATATCACTAACGGGAATGACAAACCTAAACTTTTCTGTTTTCGCTTGGCTTCTTTTCAAGACACGCGTTGTATCGTCAATTAAAGCAAATACCAAAACTTGTTCATCATACAACTTTAGCTCGATATGCTTCAACTCAAAACTCCAAAAATCGCGATTCTGGATAGTCAAGTGCATCGATATATATACACTATCCTGATCCAATTCAATAGCTCCAACATTCACACTTTTCACTTGAGGAAGTGTAGCTTTTATAATAGGAATTCTGAAAATAAAAATCGTTGTCACTATCGTGACAAGAATAACAATCGCCCAACGGGTCGTTCTGGATAATGACATACTAATTGTGGCGCGTTTTCTAATTGTTCTTTTTTTCTCAGTCCTTACGATCAATAATTCTGTCGATCAGTTTTTTCTTTTCATGAGGAATAGTTGCAATACTTACACTATTATCAAGTGAGGGTTTAAGAGCCTCAATAAAAGCATTACTTAATAATGAGAGCACTGCTTGAAGTACATCTACATTTGGTTTCTCGAACTTCCCGTCCAGCGGAATGCGAGTTGCCACCTGGTCGGTTCTACGGTTGGTGACAAGAGTCAAAGTAGTTCCAAGAAACGCTTCCCAAAGAATTTGAGGCGGACTTCCTTCTTCTTTATCAAAGTGAACAACATCAATGTCAGTAATAATTGGTTTAACGTATCCTGTGAACGCATTGTCTCTTGCCGCAATCTCCATGTACAAAGACATTGTTCCGGCCTCAACGTCGAAATTTCCATAGGCGTTGAAAAACGGATTGAAATTAACGAGATTGGTATTGGTCAGAACACAATTCAAATCAAGAGTTGGAATATCATTCAGCGGATCCAATTTGGTATTCACAGCGACTGTTCCATTATATAAACTGGCGCTCAAATTAATTGAAGCCGGAAGTAATATTGTAGAGTCTGATTCGTTCGACAAACCGGTTCCCTGAATTTTTACATGTGTCATTGGCAGATCAACCGCCGTAGATTTAGTTAGATCCAAATAGTGTATCTCACCATCTTCTACTGAAAAACGGTTGATGCGCATAGGTAGAAAATCTTTAACAAGCTGAATAAAATCCGTACTGTCCTTCTTCACGTCCTTTCCAATATTTTTACCAAGAATATATTTCAAAATAGGTTTATCGAATTTCACTTCGCCGACGAATTTCTTTTGAAATATTGCATCCCAATCGACAGCAAGATCAATATGAGGGCAGCTAAAAAAATCACTCGTGTCCCCGGGACTTACTTTATTGATGTAAATTTCTTTGATTACATACGCTCCGCGATACAAGCGCAAATCAATATCATCAATGTGGCCATAGTAGCCGTCGAGCGATGCAAGTTTTTTGTTCGCATAATGCAGAATTACATAGGGAAGCGCTATTCTAACGCACAACAACACTCCTACTATAATCAACACGATTCTCCACTTACGTTTTCGTTTATTTTTTTTTGCAGATTCCAACGGATTAACAATTTCTTTGATGTCCATGATTATTAAGGTGAAATATTAACCCAACATACAACGCGTATGTAAGTTCTCATCATTACTAAACTTGGAATCGCTAGTAGGGCTAAACGTTGTGCAGGTAGGAAGGAAAAATTCCGCACGTCCCACAACAAAGATGCACCTAAAAATTCAGCAATCGTGAAAAACAATACGAGGTTGAAATAATTGTCCGTTTCAAAACTGAACTATTCGTTTTTGAAAAATAAACTCGGCTGAATGATTCTAAAAAAGGGCGAACCCGGAATAGTGTAAGAAGTATAAATAATTGTGTAACAATTTTCGACATGCACGAAAGTAGCTTGCATCGGATTGTGTATTGTCGTTTCTGAAAATCGCATAGAGTAACTGAGGTGTTTCAGGATAGAAATCACATGATTGATGCAAATAAACCACCACCGCATGACCGTTCGGATAACAAAAAAAACAAATCTGATTCGTCAAATAACAATGGTCCTTCTATTGACGGCTCTATTAATCGCGCTGACTTATCTGGCCAAACCAATTGTAATTCCTGTCGTGTTTGCTTTGATTCTGGGAGCAGTTCTTCGGCCAATCGAAAAATTTATCAATGAGAAAATAAAAATCCCCAGAGTTATCGCAATACTTATCACCGTGTTTTTGTTTATGTGTATAATCAGTGCAATACTGTTTTTCACCACCTACGAGCTCACCCGATTCATGAGTGATCTTCCGGAACTCAAAAAAAATCTCATGGTTCATTTTGCCAAAATTCAACTTTGGGTTTTGGACACAGTGCATATTGAATATGCAACACAAACAAATTACATCCACAACGCCACCGAGCAAGTGATGTCGAATCCAGGCACGATCGCTCAAAAAACCATGAACTCTCTTTCAGCGATATTCAGTGCAGCTATTGTTTTACCTGTATTGCTTTTTCTTGTGATGTATTACCGTCCATTGTTTCTCAACTTTCTCCTGAAAGTATTCGGCGACAACCACAGGAACACGGTTGCACTCATAATTACTGAAAGCAAATCTTCGCTTCAAGGTTATGTTGGTGGATTGTTTCTCGAAATGATCACGGTTGCCGCATTGCAAACAACAGCAATGTGGATAATTGGCGTTGAGTATTTTGTTTTCATCGGCTTGATCACGGGCGTACTAAACATGATTCCGTATATCGGCATAATGATTGCCGGAGCGATTGGAGTGCTGATTTCGCTTGCCACCGGAGCAGAAACCAGTCAAATCCTTTTTCTGCTTCTTGGATTTTCAGTTGTTCAACTAATTGACAATAACTTTCTCCTGCCCAAGCTGGTTGCGCATCGCGTGCGAATCAATGCATTCTTTTCAATTGCCGGAGTAATTTCAGGTGGTTTGATTTGTGGTGTTGCAGGAATGTTTCTGGCAATTCCTGTTATGGCATTAGTAAAAGTGATTTTTGATAATATCACTCAACTCAAACCATGGGGCGAACTGATGGGCGACACAATGACAACCACAGTGAAGTGGAAGAATCTGCTCTGGCCAAAAATTCACTGATCAAAACTTACGCAATCGTTAAGAATGAAACAAGGGTAACTGGCCGCTAGGCGTTGGCGCATTGGGATATTCTGTAACTCCTGAACCATTTACGCTATACACCGACGATTCTCTGTCTCTGGATGCAACGATTACATTGATCCGACCTGCATTCTTTGCAAAAAGATCATAGACCAGTTGTGGAGCATTATTATCTCGCGACAAATGCGAAAGAATAAGATGGCTCATTTTGTCGCTCCTGTGTTTTTCAAATAATTCAAGAGCTTGCGCATTTGAAAGGTGACCGTGCGAACCGCTGATTCTATCTTTCAAAAATTGCGGATATCTCCCCTCTTCCAACATTTTCTCATCGTAATTCGATTCAAGAAATGCTGCGTGACAATCTTTGAAATTTTTCACCACATGATCACAACAACTTCCAATATCTGTGAGCACGCCGATTTTCACGCCATTTCCTTCGACTACAAAACTGTGCGGATCGGCCGCGTCGTGCAATTTTGGAAATGCTGTAACCGTAAGTCCGCCAATAACAATTGGTTCGTAAGCAACAATAGAACGGACCAGCATATCATTGGGCATTACTTTGCCGTTCCTTCGTGTGCCTTCAGTAATGTAAACCGGCAACTGATGTTTTTTTGAAGTTCCTTCCGCACCTCTTACATGATCGATATGTTCATGAGAAATGAAAATTGCTTTCACTTTTTTCATGGACAAGCCAATACGCACCATACGCTTCTCAATTTCACGGCAAGAAATACCCACATCTACCAAAACAGCCTCATTTTCGTTGGCTATGTAGTAGCAGTT
>CAZBYM010000092.1:0-2085 GCA_964495745.1 uncultured Chryseobacterium sp.
TTTCGACTCGCTTGCATTTATCGGACGACTAAATGCTCCAGATATGCATTCAGGATCTTTAACTGGAATCTCCCAAAAGGAGACGGAACACATAGTTATTTCGGATTTATTCTAGTTGATCAGAACAAACTCGATAGCAAGAAAAAGAAAAAAACGAAACTGAAAAATCAAAATCGCTATGTACTTTATGAGTTAACCGATCAATCTGACTTCATCAAGAATCCGGAATTGAGCACACTGAATTGCGATAAATGGTTCGGCGTTTTGTATTACAAGATCATTCTAAATTCAAACAAAGGAAAAAATTACTACACTCTTTTTGGCTGGGACGGTAATACGCCAATGACTTGGAAAAAGGTGATAGAAGTTTTGACTTTCGGGAAGGATGGTCAGCCAATTTTCGGAGAGGAAACTATGTTTCAGATCAACCGACTAAGTAAACGACGTGTAATATTCGAATTCAAAGCCGAATTAATCATGACGCTGAAATACGAAGAGAAAAACAAGCGAATAGTGTTTGATATTTTGGCTCCTGAAGTCTCTGGCGCTGAAGGAATGCCGCAATTTTATGTGCAAACTGGGGCTTACGATTCATATATTTTCAAAAAAGGGAAATGGGTATATACTCCTGATCAGGATATCCGAAATCCCAAAAACAGAAAAGACGACAAATACATTCCTCCCGACGGAATGCAACCTCCGCGACAGTAAGAGTTAATTTTCCCAAATCCAGTTATGGAAATTTAACACGTGGCGCATCCCTATTGCGAACAATCCCTGAGACGCGAACGCGTTTCTTGAGAAATAAAACGCAATTGACATGTCGCACAAAACCCACCTCCTTGCTGCTGTAATCGCAGCTTTTTTTATTGCTTCTTGTGGAGCATCGGATTCAGAAGCTCCTAATTCTGCAGAATATGCAGAAACCAAAATGATGGACTCAACTTCTTCTGCTGGAAATTCAGGTTACGAGCAAGCGCTACGAGATCAATCTTCAGTGTACAATGAAGGTGATGCGAACAAAATTCAGTCCGAATTGGAACTCAAAAGTTCGCAGGATTCCATTCGAATGGTCTTGAACACGACGGCTGCCGGACTAAATGTACTTGACAGTACACATATGTTTATTCGAACCGCCGATGTAAGATGCAGAGTGGCGGAAGTTGCTAATTCAACATACAAAGTTGAAGACGTTGTGAAAAATCTGGGTGGTTACATCAGCGACACCAAATTGGCCAGCAATCAAACCTGGCAGCAACAAGTTCCAATCAGCGAAGATTCGATGAAGCAAATCACAAAATTCAATGTAGTAAACACGATTACGATTCGTGTTCCGGCAAAACATCTGGACAGTTTGCTTCGCGCTCTTGTCCCGCTG
This sequence comes from uncultured Chryseobacterium sp., assembly GCA_964495745.1. Taxonomy (GTDB): domain Bacteria; phylum Bacteroidota; class Bacteroidia; order Palsa-965; family Palsa-965. The sequence goes on from CAZBYM010000092.1 coordinate 1,379, forward strand.
GTACAATACATGGATTATCGTAACGTCAACGTTAATGATATAACGCTCGAACAACTTGCGAAACAAATGGAGCAACGTCGATTGGCGCAATATAATGCCTTGATTCAATCTAAAGTTGTTGATCAAACAAACAAGGCCGATAAAATCATGAATGCCGCCGAATCGATGTTAGCCAAGCAGGCGCAATCTGATAACGCATATCTCGAATCACTGAGGTTAAATGATCGTGTTTTGTACGCAACACTAAATCTTCAGTTTTATCAGCCGGAAAAAACGTCGACTACAATAGTATTTCGTGAAAAACCACTTGAGCCTTATTACGCAGGAATTGGTGCAAGATTGTCGCAATCGCTTTACGCAGGTTGGAAGGGATTTAGTTACTTTCTTGCAGGACTTGCCTTGCTCTGGCCGTTATGGGTCATTGGTGCTGGAGTATGGATTATCGTTCGTTGGCAGTTGAAGAAACGAGCAAAAGCTATATAACATCCCTTTTTTGAAAGAACGGTTCTCAGCAATGAGAGCCGTTCTTGCTTTTCATATGTCACGTGCAAACCATCCACATCCCAACCCGGTCGCCGTAGGTGCGAAACACCAATAGCCCGAGCAACGCGAGGGATATTGATAAACGCCAAAATTCACGAGCGTCGTAGGTGCGCAATACCAATAGCCCGAACGCAGTGAGGGATATTGATCACCAAAATTTCCGA
>CAZBYM010000092.1:2185-10902 GCA_964495745.1 uncultured Chryseobacterium sp.
TAGGTGCGCAATACCAATAGCCCGAACGCAGTGAGGGATATTGATCACCAAAATTCCCGAGCGCCGTAGGTGCGGAACAATCCCAACCAATCAGTTCCCTGAAATAATAATCACGTGGAACGCGATTCACCTTACGTTTCACGTAAATTCTCAAAAAGCAGCCCGTTTTAGTCCATGAATTATTGAGCCATCCAATCAACAATTCGTAATTTTGAAGAATAATATTTTTCAAATATGTCGACAAAAGTGCTCACAAAAAAAGTTCACAATTTCAGCGCCGGCCCTGGTATTCTTCCGCCGGAAGTATTAAAACAGGCAGCAGAATCCTGCATCAATTTTGATAATCTTAATCTCTCTCTTCTCGAAATTTCTCATCGCAGCAAAAATTACGAAGCTGTAATGGACGAAGTCCGCGAACTGACCAAAGAATTACTCGGAATCAAAGAAGGCTGGCAGGTTCTCTTTCTTGGCGGAGGAGCAAGTCTCCAGTTCGGAATGGTTCCATCTAATCTATTGCGCGTCGACGGAACTGCTGCTTATGTTAACACCGGAGTTTGGGCAAGCAAAGCAATCAAAGAGGCAAAAATTATCGGCAACACGAATGTCATTGCTTCGTCCGAAGACAAGAATTTCGCATACGTTCCAAAAAACTATTCAATTCCAACGGACTCCGATTATTTACATATCACTTCGAACAATACGATTTTCGGAACGCAGATAAAATCATTCCCGAAATCGTCGATTCCATTGGTGTGCGATATGTCATCTGATATTTTCAGCAAGCGGGTTGATGGCAATCAGTTTGATTTAATTTATGCCGGAGCACAAAAAAATATGGGTCCTGCGGGAACAACGATGGTTGCAGTGCGCGAAGATATCTTGGGAAAAACTGGTCGTAAGATGCTTTCCATGTTGGATTATCAGGTTCACATCAAAGGTGGATCCATGTACAATACTCCACCTGTTTTCCCAATCTATGTTGTTCTGCTCACTCTTCGCTGGCTCAAACAAAATGGTGGATTGCCTTGGATCGAAAATATCAACAATGAGAAAGCAGCAACAATGTACAGCGAGATTGATCGCAACACATTGTTCAAAGGAACTGTAATAGACTCAGTCGACCGTTCCAACATGAACGTTTGTTTCGTCATGACAAAACCTGAACTCGAACCGGAATTCGATAAACTTTGGAAAGAAGCTGGAATTTCCGGAATACGTGGACACAGAGATGTTGGCGGATATCGTGCTTCACTTTACAATGCACTTCCATTGGAAAGCGTACAAGTTCTCGTTGACGTAATGAAGGATTTTGAAAAGAAATTTGCTTAACGAAATTCAGTTCTCGATTATTTAGTTTTCTGTTCACATTATTTTATGTCAAAAAAAATTCTCGCCAACGATGGCATTGATTCTGCCGGAAAGGCACTCCTGGAGAAAGCTGGATTTGTTGTAGTCACTGACAAAGTACCACAAGACAAGTTGAAAGTATTTCTCAACTCAGATAATTTTGTGGCCATTACTGTGCGCTCTGCAACGCAGGTCCGAAAGGAACTCATTGACGAATGTCCACATCTGAAAGCTATTGCTCGAGGTGGTGTTGGTATGGACAACATTGATGTTGAATACGCGAAGAGTAAAGGCATTGAAGTGATCAACACTCCTGCAGCTTCATCGCATTCAGTTGCTGAATTGGTTTTTGCGCATCTCTTTAATGCCGTTCGTTTTTTATACGATTCAAATCTCCACATGCCATCACGCGGTAGTGCAGAGATCGATTCACTCAAGAAAAAATATGCAAAAGGAATTGAACTCAAGGGCAAAACACTCGGAATTGTAGGCTTTGGCAGAATCGGTCAGGCCGTTGCGAAAATTGCACTTGGACTAGGAATGAAAATCAAAGCTCATGATCCGTTTATTCAAGGCGCCATGATTAATCTGGACATTCAGGGCGTAGATTCTCCCGTGAGAATAAATATTCACACTGTTCCGCTGGAAGAAGTATTGAACCAATCTGATTTTATTACACTCCATGTTCCAGGTGGAAATCTAATTACAACGAAGGAAATTTCGGGAATGAAGAAAGGTGTAATTTTAGTAAACGCATCTCGCGGTGGAGTAATTGACGAACGGAGTTTGCTCTTGGGATTAAATTCCGGACAGGTTTCGCACGCGTGTCTCGACGTTTACGTTGGTGAGCCAAAACCATCCGATGAAATACTACGTCACCCGAAAATTTCGCTCACTCCTCATATTGGCGCCGCTACTGAAGAAGCGCAGGAACGAATCGGAATTGAACTTGCAGAGAAACTAATTGCTACATTGTCTTCCTGAATTCCAATTTCACAAACGTAAATCGTACAATTTTTCGTGGCTACAATAATTCCTTTCAGAGGTATTCGTCCAACTCGCGACAAAGTTCAGCTTGTTGCTTCACGCTCTGTTGACAGCTACGGAAAAACAGATTTAACAGAGAAACTCAGAGGCAATCCGTACACCTTCCTTCACGTTATTCACCCCGACTTCAAAGACGGAAAACGGACAAAGCCCGGAACGACAGAACGTTTAACTAAAATTCGCGCGCAATATGATTCGTTTGTGCAAGAAGGAATTTTTGAACGCGATGAACAACCTTGCTACTACGTCTATACGCAGATCAAGCAGGGAAACACCTATACTGGAATCATTGCGTGCACAAGTATTGATGATTACTCGACAGGCGTGATAAAAATTCACGAACAAACATTGACGGATCGTGAACGCAAATTGAAAGAGTATCTCGAAGTCTGTCAGTTCAACGCAGAGCCCGTGCTTTTTTGCTATCCTGATCATGATGCAATAGCTAAAATCATTTCAGACACAATTGCTGAGCGGGAAGAATACGATTTCACAACAACTGATCGTGTTCAACACAAATTATGGGTGATTTCCGATTCGCAACAAGTTCACGCAATTGAAAAACATTTCGCCGGAATAAATTCAATATACATTGCAGACGGACATCACCGTTCTGCTTCGTCTTCATTGATGGGAGAAAGCATGAGGAGCGAAAATCCCCAATACACGGGCAAAGAACCTTGGAATTATTATCTGGGAGTTTTCTTCCCTGAATCACAATTGAAAATTTATGATTTCAATCGAGTGGTGAAAGACTTGAATGGAATGTCGGAAGCGGAATTTCTAAAAAAATTGGAACTGAGTTTTACAATTCTTACCCATCACGAACAAATTTTTCGTCCTTCGTCAAAACATAGTTTCAGCATGTATCTGGATGGACAATGGTACGAGTTGCAATTGAAAAAACAGTTGGCGAAAGATGAAAAACCTGTCGACTCGCTTGATGCATTCTTACTTACTGAACTAATCCTCTCTCCTATTCTGGGAATTCACGATCTGAAAACTGATCCGAGAATTGGTTTTGTCTCAGGAATCAAAGGTGCAGAAGAATTGAAAAATCAAGTAGACCACTGGAAATTCAAAGTGGCATTCGGACTTTATCCTGTACAAATGGAAGAATTGAAACGAATCGCAGACACTAATTCCATCATGCCGCCGAAAACCACTTGGGTTGAACCTAAAATGCGCAGCGGGCTTGTTATCTACTCGCTAAACGATTAGTATTGACACAAACTTTTTTATTCTCGTTTTTTGCATTTTGATTTTTTCAAGGCATGTCTATCAGCGATAATATTTCGAAAATTAAACTGCAGCTTCCCGAAGACGTTACTTTGATCGCGGTTAGCAAAACAAAGTCCAGCGAAGAAATTCTCGACGCATACAATGCTGGACAGCGCGATTTCGGCGAGAATCGTGTTCAGGAATTACTCCCAAAATACGAAGCTTTGCCTAAAGATATTCGCTGGCATTTGATTGGACACTTGCAAACGAATAAAGTGAAATATGTTGTCCCTTTTGTTCACTTGATTCACTCTATAGACAGCGAAAATCTCCTTGAAGAAATCAATAAGCAGGCAGGAAAAATTAATCGTGGAATTTCGATTTTGCTGCAGATTCACATTGCACATGAAGAATCGAAATTTGGTTTCTCAACAGAAGAAGCGGACAAAGTAATTCAGCTCTGTCGAAATGGAAAATTCAAGAATGTTCGCATTGATGGATTGATGGGAATGGCAACTAATACCGAAGATCAAACACAAGTGAGAACTGAATTTCGCGGATTGAAACATTTTTTTGACCAAGTTCGTCAACCCGAAACTCTAAACCCGAAACTCGTAACTCTTTCAATGGGAATGAGTAGTGACTGGGAAATTGCTATTCAAGAAGGTTCAACAATGGTTCGGATAGGAAGTTCTATTTTCGGATCACGATAACGCGTTTCGAAGAAAAATTATCTTTGCACTATGAAAAATCAGGATGACGATCAGATTGTGCCAAAACCGGTTTTCAAAATTGGAGATAGTTTCAGCAGTGCATATTTTGGGCAGCTCTCAAATACGGAGCTAGGCGAACAAAGAACATCAGATGATAGAAAACTGATCGGCAATTTTATTGCTCTTCTGACAGATTCTTCTAATCGGGAGGTAAAGGAAGATGTTCTCGCAGTTCTCCGCACAGCCAAAGCACAACAATTCCTGGTGGATCTTTTGGGCATGAAAGAATATAAGACCAAACAAAAAGAACTTGTTGCAGCATGTTGGGAATCAGGTCTCGATTTTTCAGCACACCTTGACATTTTTTCTGCACTTATTTGTACCCCGGCAATTAGTAATGAAGTCTTGCTCGAAGCGATAACTGTGGTTGAAGAAATGCAAGGCCCTTTTGATCCAACCATGCAAAAAAACGCTGAAATCGAGTTTTTTGAATTCCCTTCAGAGCATACCTTTTATCCGTTAATCGCTGCACTTGGTCGAAATCTGAAGGCACCGGAATAACGATAGCAGCGAATTTCTACGTATTTGCACATTTCCGTTTTTTATTCACTTCCCACTTATTAACACTCGGCTGTTCATACGGTCAATTGTTCTATTTTCGCGCTTCTGATTATTAAAAAATCAGATGAATAAATTGCATCCGCGACACAAAAAAATCTAAAACTAACCCGTAACTCATGTTTTCACAATTCAAGAACTCAGCAATTTTGCAACCTTTTCGCAGATTATTATCTGTTCTAGTTGTATTGATTCTTACTTCTGCGTTGCATGCACAAGTAGCATCATATGCGTTCAACCAGTCTGCTGGTACTTACACTCCAATCACGGGAGGTAACATCCTTGGCTCTGTAACAGTAGATGATGACGTTTATGGCAACTTGCCAATCGGATTCCCTTTCTTTTATAACGGGCAATCGTATTCAACGTTTGGTATTTGTGCGAATGGATGGATCACTTTTGGATCAACTACCCCTTTGAATAGTTATACAGCATTATCTACAGGAACAACAAATAACGTAGTGGCTGGATTTAACTTTGATATCCAAGGAAATCCGAATGCTGGGGAGTTGAGCTACAAATTAATTGGTACAGCTCCGAACCGCACTATGGTTATCCAGTGGAAAAACTTCGATGCGTTTTCGTCAACCACAAACAATGACAACTATAATTTTCAAATCCGTTTGAACGAAACGTCTAACGTAATAGACGTGGTTTATGGAGCTTCTGTTAAAGACGCAACTGTAAGAACGACTCAAGTTGGATTACGCGGAGCAAGCAATGCTGATTTCAATAATCGCCAGGTTACAAATGGAATTAACACTTGGGCGACATCAACTGCTGGTGGAACCAACGCAGCGTCTTGTGAAGCGAACAATACGCCGTTGTTACCAACAAGCGGCCAAACATACAGCTGGACTCCTCCTGCAACACCAGCGGCTCCAACTACATTAACTTTCACTGCTGTTACTTCTTCAGGAATGACACTGAATTGGTTGGACAATTCAACCGATGAGTTGTCATTTCAGATCTTCAGATCAACTGATAATACCAATTTCACTTTCGCTGGAACTGTAGCCTCTGTTACTACAGCTACGACAGCTAACCCTTACAATTTTGTAGCAACAGGCCTTTCAAATAACACACTTTATTACTGGCGTGTTTATGCGATGGGACCTGCATCTTCCAGCGTTCCTGTTACTGGCCAACAAGCAACTCTTCCTGGAACGCTTTGTGGAACTTATACAGTAGGACCGACAGGAGCATACACTTCGTTGACGGCTGCGTTTGCTGCAGTGGTTACAAATGGCCTTAACTGTCCGTTGGTATTCGATTTGCAAGCTGCGTACGTGAGTACAGTAGAAACATTCCCAATAGTTGTCCCTTTTATGGGTGCAAGTAACGTGAATACGATTACTGTTCGTCCTGAATTGGGAGCAACAAATCTTAGCATTACCAGTGCAGCTACTCAAACTATTGATTTCAACGGTGCAACCAATGTAACTTTTGATGGTCGTCCGGGAAGTGTTGGAGTACTAAGACAATTAACTATTTCAAATACTTCAACTATTGGAAATTCGATTCGTTTCATCAATGATGCGATTAGCTGCGGCGTTAACTATGTTAATGTTGCTGGCGTTACAACAGGAACAACAAACGGAGTAATTGCGTTCGGAAACGCTTCTGCTACAGGATTGATTGGTAACAACAATTGTTTTGTTACGAATTCCAATATTACAAGCGGAGCGTCAAGTGCGCAAATTCTACTTTACGCAAATAATACTACGATTAACACAACAACTTCCGGGGTAAACCTTGCGAATAACTCATTCTCAAATTGGTTTAACGCAACGTCTGTTACCTCAGCAATCAGTATTACCGGTCAACATGCGTATTGGACAATCAATGCGAATAGTTTCTATCAAACAGCTACCAGGACGTTTACTGCAGCCAACGTAAACAACGCGATATTGATTGCTATGACACCAACGTATACAGGAGGAATGGCAATCACCAACAATTCTATTGGTGGATCTGCAGTAAGCTGCGGCGGAACACCATGGACTGATGCAGGTGCTGTTGGTCATCGATTTGTTGCGATTAACATTTCGACCGGATCGTTTGCTCCAAATACTGTTCAAGGAAATGTAATCACAAACTTCAACTACTCTTCCACTGCGGCTACAACAACAACGAATGGTAACTGGTGTGGAATCAGCACACTTGGCACAAATGCAAATTACCTCACAACCTTAAATACAATTGGAAGTATTGTGGCGCCGAGTGCAATTGTAACTTCATCAACACTTTCGGGAGGATTGATCGTTGGAATCAATTCGCAAGCGACAGGCAATAGCCAGAATATTACTTTCAACAACATTGGAGGAATAACAGCGAACACTTCTGGACCTACTATTTCTTCAAGCATTGTAGGTATTCAGACGAGTTCAGGTTCACTTAACATATTAAATAATACGATTGGAAGCGTTACAACTGCAAATAGTTTGATAAACGCGGCTAACAACTCGGCAACTGGCGCACACGTGACTGGAATATTGTGCACTTCAACATTTGCTTATGCTCACACTATTGCGAACAATACCATTTCAAATCTGACCAATCAGTATGCAGGTACGACAACTACCGGTCAAACTCGCGGAATTGTTACGACTGGCGGTACTCCACAGATTACAGGTAATACAATCATAAATCTTGCGAATCTTTCTCCACAGACCGGAGTCGGAACTGCTGCATCAGTAATTGGTATCAATCAGCAATCGGCTTCTACAAATGGAGCAATAAAAGTTTCAGACAACACGATTATGAACCTTGCCAACGGATCCTTTACCGGCAACGTTACTCTGCAAGGTATCATTGTTAGCGGTCCTGCAACAGTGTTCTTCAATAGTTCAGTAAACGACAATAACATCAGTAACGTATTCTCAGTTTCTACCGGAACCTCTATCATCAATGGTGTTCTCGTAAATGGCGGAATTTACAGAGTCTACAATAACATGGTGAACCTTGGGCTTGATGCAACTTCTGCTCCTGTTACAGCTTCTCATGAGTTTAATGGTATCAATAAGAATACTGCGAACCGCGCAAGTATCATGTTCAATACTGTGAACATTCAAGGTAGCGGTGTCAACGCCGGAACAGCAAATTCTTATGGATTCCGTCGTATCTCAAATCCAGCAGCACCTTCAGATTCGGTGTACAGCAACGTCTTATCCAATAAGCGTTCTAACGGTGCTTCAACCGGAGTTCACTATGCAATCAATGTAAATAACAACACCAACCTCCTTCTGAACGGAAATGCCTATTACGGTAACGGTACAGGTTATCAAATGGGAGGAATCGGAGCGACAAATTACGCTTCCCTTACTCTCTGGATGGGTGGTGTACCGGGACAAGATCTTAACTCTTTCCAGGTTGACCCGAACTTCATGTCAGTGACCAATCTCCATATCAATAATGCTATTCAATCAGTTCTTGAAGGGCGCGCTGTTGCAGTTGGTAACATTAATGATGATATCGACAACCAAAATCGTCCTGGTCCGACAGGATCAGTTAACGGTGGTGGAACAGTTCATGATATTGGTGCCGATGAGTTTGACGGAATCCCAGTAAACATTGATATCGGAATTCAATCTTTGGTTCTGCCTTCAGTTTCAGGTTGTCATACCAACTGTGAATTAGTTCGTGTAAGACTGCGTAACTATACTGGTACTGCATTGAACATGGCGATTAACAACGTTACAATCAATGCAAGCACTACCGGACCAAACCCTCAGACATTCGCTGTACTGACAATTACAAGTGGAATCATTG
>CAZBYM010000093.1:0-10890 GCA_964495745.1 uncultured Chryseobacterium sp.
TCCGCGCCCTATGCGCAGCACAGGGTCCGCGTTCCTATTTAAGTGCTACGATTGCACCATCGTTTAACATAAAATGATAACGCGTTAAACCGATATCCGCCTACGACGGATCGATGGATTTTCGCAGATCGGTTATTAATTAGAGTGGAACATTTATGATCAAACTGAGACACTGCCCATTATCCCATAATTTCTCAATTTCCTGAATACCCTACTACCTTTATGCGATTCCTCGTCGAAACCTGTATCTTTTCCACGGGCCTTACATTAGGACACCAACAATGAACCGCTACCACCAATCGAAGGAGCAGATTTTCAATGAAAGCCAGATCATCGAAGAGGCGAGGAAAAATCCTGCGCGGTTTGGAATACTTTATGAAAAATACTACCGCCAGATTTTTGTGTTCGTTTTCAGAAGAGTAGGTGATGAAGATATTACGGGAGATATTGTTTCAGATGCATTCATGAAAGCGATGGTTGCGCTTCCGAAATATGAATCAAAAGGATTACCATTCTCATCGTGGCTTTTCCGAATTGCATTGAATGAAGTCAATATGCATTATCGCAAGTCTTCGCGCGAACGTGTAATCAGTCTCGATCAATCTAATCTTGGCGAAATGGTTGCTGAAACGGGCGAGAAAGATACTGAAGAGAATAAATTACTGGTAATGAAGTTGCTTTCTTCATTAACACCTGAAGAAATGTACATCATCGAATTACGTTTCTTCGAAAAACGACCATTTGCAGAAATCGGAGAAATACTTGGTATGACAGAGAACAATTCGAAAGTGAGAACTTATCGCATACTTGAAAAACTAAAGAAACTACTTGATAAAACTTCTACCGGAATATGAGCGGTTATAAATTCAATATCGACCCACGTCCGCCTAAAGAGGAAAAAATTGCAGCTCACCGCGATTTCGGGAAAGTCATGCATGGGTACAAGCGCATGACAAATCCGCTCTACCGAACACCACTCTATCGGTATCGTAAGATTTTCATGCTGCTGGTACTCATCTTCGTTGTCACCTGGGTTGTTTCTGAATACGGAGATGAAAATTCAACAGAAATGAATCAACACCAAATTGATAGAGCGAGGAAGGCAGACAGTTTTGCGAAGTTGATTGGAAAAGATCGACCACACTAATCATTCATTTTCGATTCTCAATTCTCAATTTTCAATTCTTAGTCCTCTAATGGAAAATAGAGAATAGAAAATTGACAATTTGTTATTCCGTAAAGCGGTACCCCACTCCCCTCGTCGAGTGAAAATATCTCGGCTCCTTCGGATTCTCTTCGAAGTATTTCCGGAAACTCAGAATGTAATTGTCAATTGCCCGCCCTGTTGGTTGTGAGTCGTCTTTCCACAACTTATCCAGAATCTCATCGCGTGACACTACTTCTCCTTTCTTCGAGATCAATAAGCGAAGTAATTCCGTTTCACGCTTCGTGAGTGCCCAACTTTGTCCGTTGCCGATTGCTTCATAAGATGCGAAGTTTATTTTGTTCGGTCCGAAAGCGAATTGACTCATGAGATTAATTCCCTCTTGCCGCTGCGACCGTTTCAGTAAATTCTGAACCCTCAACAAAAATTCTTCCAGATGAAAAGGTTTGGTCAGATAATCGTCAGCGCCCAGCTTTAAGCCGCGAACTCTGTCTTCTCCTTCAGCCTTGGCCGTCAGAAAAAGTATCGGAACCGACTTGTCTTTTCCTCGAATTGCCAGACAAATGTCAAATCCGTTCACCAAAGGCATCATCACATCGAGAATGACCAGATCGAATTCGCCGGGTTCAAACGCACGAATCGCGCTTTCTCCGTCAATAGCCGAAACAACAGAATAGCCCTCTAATTCCAGATTAAGCCTGATCGTTTTTAGCAGGTTTTCCTCGTCCTCAGCTAACAAAATTCTTCTTTCCATTTTGAGCGATAATTCTTGTTGATACAAAAATCCGTGTTTTTTATGGAAATTCAATATTTATCATCCCTAATTACAAGTTCACTCAGGGTGCTGACCACACTTAACCTGTTGGATTTTAGAAAAATAATGGTGAAATTCACCATACTCAACACAATCAGTTCAAACAAGCACATCAATCAGACCAAATGAAAAAAACAGTACTAACACTCGGCTGTCTTTTGTTCTTCAGTACCGCTGCGGTATTTGCAAAAGGCATTCTGCTTAAAGCAGGACAAATCATTCGTGAAGCTCAAACTCCGGCAGTTGTTCGCTGCTCTGTTTTGGAACATGAAGAATTTCTTCAGCAACAAAATCCAAATCGTGTTGCTGAACGTGCAGCGTACGAAACAACTCTGAATAATTGGACCGCAAATCAGGCCAACAATCCTACAGTTCAAGGTGGAACTATTACGATTCCTGTAGTTGTTCACGTAATCTGGAATACTTCGGCTCAAAACATTTCTGACAACCAGATTTTTTCTCAGATTCAGGTTTTGAATGAAGATTTCAGTCGTACGAATCCAGATGCGACTAACACTCCATCTATCTGGTCGACTATTGCGGCAAATTGTGATATTCAATATTGCCTCGCCACTGTAGATCCGAGCGGAAATCCTACGAATGGTATTGAACGTCGCAACATTTCAACCAATACTACTTTTAGCACAAACGACAACGTCAAGAACTTTGCTACCAACGGACTTAATGCATGGCCTGTAACTCAGTATCTGAATATGTGGGTTTGTAATCTTGGTGGAGGACTTCTTGGATACGGAGAATTTCCAACAGGATCTGCTTCTAACACATTTGGACTCGTGATGGGTTATACCTGCTTCGGAAGTAACTATACCAGCTTTGGAAGTGGTTTCAATCTGATCACTGCATACAACCGCGGACGTACATCAACGCATGAAATTGGTCACTGCTTCAATTTGTATCACATTTGGGGCGATGATGGTTCTGCTTGTACCGGATCTGATGCTTGTGCGGATACACCAAATCAAGCGGACGAGTGGTATGGTTGTCCAAGTGGTGTTCAGGTTTCCTGTTCGAATACTGCTTCGGGTGGAGATATGTATCAGAACTACATGGACTACACGGATGACATTTGCATGAATCTCTTTACCACGAATCAGAAATCAAGAATGCTCGCAGTATTAAATAATGCGCCATACAACGCCTTGCAAACGTCAACTGCTTGTCAGTCGGCCTCGGCTGGAGTTGATGCGGGAATTTCTGCAATCATCACTCCTGGAACCAACTTGTGCAATACTACATTCACTCCACAAGTTACTATACGCTGTAATGGAACAACCACTTTAACATCTGCGACCATCAACTATCGTATTGATGCAGGTCCAATTCAAACGTACAACTGGACAGGCTCTTTGGCAACGAATGCAACAGCAAACGTTACACTTGCGTCAATGACAACAACTGCGGGTACGCATACATTCACTGCTTATACTACGAATCCAAACAGCACAACAGATGCCAATGCAGCGAACGACCAGTCGCAACGCACATTTACAGTTTCATCGATTGGACAAAATCTTCCCTACTTCGAAGGCTTTGAAAGCACAACTTTCCCACAGGGAGGAATGACGCTTAATAATCCTGATGCTGCCACAACATTTGCCCGAACAACTGTTGCAGCGAGAACCGGAGTAGCTTCTGCTTACATGGACAACTTCGATTACAATGCAAATGGTCAGATTGACGAAATGATTCTTCCGAATGTCAATCTTTCTTCAGTTACCAACCCGGTAATGACTTTCCAGGTGGCTTATCGTTTATACACAGATCCTAACGCAGCTACTACTTTCTCCGATACATTACGTGTTTGGATCTCTACGGATTGTGGCGCAACATGGGTTCAGTTGTACAATAAATTCAGCACAACTTTGACAACGGCCACTCCTGTTTTCAGCACGGTTGAATTTGTACCTACAACAGCACAGTGGAGACTTGAAACAATTTCATTGAACGCTTATCAGTCATTCTCCAATGTGATGATCAAGTTCCGTCATATCACCGACTTTGAGAATAACTTATTCATTGATGATATCAACCTGATGAACACAACTGATGTTCCAAATCTTGTAATGGAAAATGAGATTAATCTTTATCCAAATCCATCTACAGGAATTGTGAATCTTGATGTGAATCTTTTCAATCGCGACAACTTACAAATCAACGTGACAAATTCTATTGGTCAACGTGTTAGTCAAGTGAGCGATGAAAACACATTTGGAGGTCGTTACATTCTTGATTTGAGTAATGAGCCAAATGGAGTTTATTTCATCGAAGTTCAAACCGGAACTGAAGTCGTGACCAGAAGGATCGTCCTTAGTCACTAAACGTTGGTTTACTGAAAATAAAGCCTTGATTCCTAGGCCGCTGGAGATTTTCCGGCGGCCTTTATTTTTTGCCAAAAACGTTGTACCTTCATTCCTACACACCGAAACACGAATTCTGATGAAAAAACTACTACTTCCAACACTATTATTGGCTTTTGGAACAACTTATGCGCAACAAATTCAACGTTGTTCGAGCTTTGAGTACATGCAAGATCAAATTGCAGCCGATCCAACAGTTCAAGGAAAAATTGATGCTGTAAATGCCGATTGTGATGCGTATCAATTGGCTTATCCGAACGGTTATACTTCGCGAGCGGTCGTGACAATTCCTGTTGTTGTTCATGTGATTTACCAGAATGCAACGGAAAATATTTCTGATACCCGCATCTTCGAACAGATTCAGGTATTAAATGAAGATTTTCGCAAATTAAACGCAGATGTTGGCAACATCAATTCTGCTTGGGATCCAATTGCTGCCGATTGTGAAATTCAATTTTGTCTTGCCGCACGCGACCCAAATGGAAATTGGACCAACGGTATTAATCGTGTTTCAACAACCGTATCCACATTCAGCACCAACAATAACGTAAAGTACACTTCTTCGGGAGGAGCGAACGCCTGGGACCGTAGCAAATACCTCAATCTTTGGGTTTGTGATTTAGGATCTTCATTGTTGGGCTACGCACAGTTTCCCGGACAAGCTGCTGCAACAGACGGAGTCGTTCTGCATTATCGTTACACAGGGAAAACCGGTGCAATTGCGCCTTACAACAAAGGAAGAACTGCTGTACATGAAATCGGACATTGGCTCGCTTTGTATCACATATGGGGTGATGATGGTTCTGCTTGTACCGGTTCTGATTTTTGCTCGGATACCCCAAATCAAGCAGATGAAAACTACACATGCCCTGCAATTGGCACTGTTGTTACCGACGCCTGCACAACTACTTCTCCCGGCGTAATGTGGACTAACTACATGGACTATTCAGACGACGCATGCATGTTATTCTTTACTGCCAATCAAAAAACACGAATGTGGGCTGTACTGAATGGATCGAGATCTTCGCTTCAGACTTCCAATGGTTGCATCCTGAATAGTGTAGATGAGCTTTCCCTTTCACACGCTTTCTCGCTTTATCCATCACCAACCAATGGTCTTGTAACTTTAGATTTCGGATTCGCATTACCTTCTGATTACGACATTGCTGTGTACAATACACTTGGCGAGAAAGTAAGAGAAATTCACATTGACATGTTGAATGAGCAAACATTGATGCTCGATCTTCGTGATCAGGCTGCAGGGCTTTATTTCATAGAAGTTCGCAACAAAACAGAAAAGATTACCCGCAAAATACTGGTGGAGTAATTCATCGCAAATACAAAAGAAAGAGTCGCTGTTTAACCGGCGACTCTTTTTGTTTTGGTAACTTTGAAGTCCGCAACAGATTGATTTGGTTGTGGAAATTCAAAAAGTTTTGTCATGCAGAAACCAACGCATATTCGTGAACTCTTAGACGCAGGTTTAGTGTCGAAGGAATTGCATACAATCGCTGAGAAAGTTTTGCGTAGTGAACGCATTACTACAACTGACGCTTTGTACTTGTACGAAAAAGGAGAAGTTGGTTTTCTCGGAAGTCTGGCCAATCATGTGCGTCAGGAGAAACATGGCGACATCACTTTCTTCAATCGGAATTTTCACATTGAGCCTACAAACATTTGCGTGTACGATTGCAAATTCTGTTCGTACTCACGATTGTTGAAACAGAAAGAAGGTTCGTGGGAATTGTCGATGGATGAAATGTTCAACATCGTAAAATCATACGACGGTCAAGCAGTTACAGAAGTACACATTGTTGGAGGCGTTCATCCGAAGTTAGGTTTGGAATTTTTCGGCGAATTGCTTCGTAAAATAAAAGTGCATCGTCCTGAATTGCACATCAAAGGATTTACTGCAGTTGAGTTGCATTACATGATTCGCAAAGCCAAAATGACGTATCGCGAAGGATTGCACTTTCTGAAGGATGCAGGACTCGATTCAATTCCCGGAGGCGGAGCAGAAATTTTTGATGAAGAAATCAGGAAGAAAATTTGTGAAGACAAATGTACTTCTGAGGAATGGTTGGAAATACATCAGACAGCACATGAGTTGGGAATTCCATCGAATGTGACCATGTTGTACGGACACATTGAATCGTTTGCACATCGTGTTGATCACATGAATCGTGTGCGCGAATTGCAGGATAAAACGAAAGGATTCAATACGTTCATTCCACTGAAGTTTCGCAATCACGATAATCAAATGAATAATGTTCCTGAAGTTTCCGTAATCGAAGACATGCGCAATTATGCGATCAGCAGAATTTTCATGGACAACGTTGCGCACATCAAAGCGTATTGGCCAATGATTGGTCGCAATAGCGCGCAGCTCTCGATGAATTTTGGTGTTGACGATATTGATGGAACAATTGACGACACGACAAAAATTTATTCCATGGCCGGAGCTGAAGAACAAACTCCCGCGTTGACTACAAATCAATTGGTAGAATTAATTTCCGGCGCAGGAAGAATTGCTGCAGAACGCGACACATTGTATCATGTAATTCAAGAATATTCAGCCTAAAACAGGCCAAAAATGAATGTCCCCATTTTTGAAATTAACTTGATGTTAATCAACCAATTACAAAATATTTAAGTCATTTTGAATGTCTCCAAAGTGCCCGAAAACGGTTTTCGTGTCTTTGACAAGGTTTTACATTTGGAGTATCAGAGTAAATCATTCCTCCATGGATTGAGCTTAAAATAAAAGATTTGTTTACGGAATAGGGTCCTGTATGACAAGTTAAGTTCTGATTCTAATTTAATCCCGATGAGAGGGGGAAACCTCATCGGGATTTTTTTATGGCCGTAATTGTAAGTTGTAATTATCCCTGTAGTTCAACTTGAGAGCTTCAATTTTCGCACGAGGTTAACCCGAGAAGCTTGCCTTACTTCTGTTCGGTTGTTAAAATCGTTCTCAAAATTTTTAAGTTGTGCCAACGGCACTTTGCCGCAGATTACGCAGATTTAAAGATTTAAAGATTAATCTATTCCATCAGCGCAATCTGCGAATCTGCAGCTCAAAAAAACTGCCGCTTCCTCTTAAAATTTTCTTTTATGATCAACCAGAGTCTATACCATAATTTCGAGAAGTGTGTTCTTCATTGGAATATTTCATAAATTACTTCATGATTGAAGCAATCATTTTCGATATGGATGGTTTACTCGTTGACAGTGAACCGTGGTGGCGTGTAGCTGTCCTCGCGCGCCTCCTAACCTCCCAAGGAGGAACCCCCAACGCACAATGAAGATACGAGCTGCAATATTTGATATGGATGGTTTACTCATTGACAGTGAGCCGTGGTGGCGTGTAGCTGAGCGAAGCGTGTTTGGAAGATTGAGTGTTGCTCCGAGCGAAGAAGATTTCGAAAAGATGATGGGCAATCGAATTCAGGAAGTGATTTCGAACTGGTACGCAAAACATCCGTGGGCGAATTACAATTTGGAAGAAACGCAGAATGCAATTGTTGACGAAGTACAACGTCTTGTCACAACGAATGCAGAATTGATGCCTGGAGTAATTGAAGCACTTGAGTATTTCAAAACAAAACAATTGCCCACTGCCCTCGCCTCTTCTTCTCCCTTGAGATTAATCAACGCGCTCATCACATTCTACAAAATTGATCATTACTTCACAATTGTTCGCAGCGCGGAATTTGAGCAAAGAGGAAAACCTCATCCTGATGTATTTCTAACAACAGCTAAAGCGTTGAATGTTTCTCCCGAAAATTGTTTGGTGTTTGAAGATTCATACAATGGAGTTCTCGCGGCAAAAGCGGCGGGGATGAAATGTGTTGCAATTCCGGTGGCGGAGCATGCTGCGCAGGAGCGGTTTAAGGTTGCGGATGAAGTTTGGGGGAGCCTGGCGCAGATCGGTACTATTAAAATCTGAATGCCAATTTTCAATTCTCAATTTTCAATTTGTGGTTGGCCTGCGGCGCACTTCGACCAACTCAGTACAAGCTTCACCACCCTTCGACTCCTTCGTCGCTCAGGACAGGCGCGAACACGGCGAATAACCGTAGCGAATCACTTCGTGATTCAATTGTATACATAATCAATGAACATACTTAAGGAGAATACATGATTCAGGTAGAAAGTACATTTCCACTCCTGTTGAAAACTAAACGTTTACAAACGGCTATTAAAAAATAATCCATTTACTTTGTCGCATATGCAAGCTCAGTAAATTATTATTTTATGATTACGATACACGTTGATACAGTAATTTACAAGGGGAAAGAAATTGTGACATTGAAATTTCCCTATGATTCGGAACTAGTTTCTGCTTCGCGGGGATTTCCCAACATGAAATGGAGTTCGACATTAAAAGCTTGGGTTGTTCCCTATTATCACGCGTTACGTCACGAACTTGAAAATCATTTTTGCAAGGTTGCGCAACTTGATTTCACCGCTTTCGAATTGTCGTTAAAGGGATTGAAGCGCGAACTTCATCAGGTCAGGAAAAAGGAACTTACTCCTGAAATATTGCATTCCATAGAGCAGATGGAATTGTTTATGAAATCACGACGATACAGCGATGCAACAATCGGGACTTACAAGGAGACCCTTTCTGTCTTTCTGAAATACTATTCAGGGAAAGACGTTTCGTCAATAACCAATACCGACGTGATTGATTTCAACAACAATTACATTCTCAAGCACGGTTATTCGCCGTCGTATCAGAATCAATTTGTGAATGCGTTGAAATTATTTTTGCGTGAAGTTTATCAGATTCAGCTAGAGACAGACACATTTCATCGTCCAAGGCGAGAGAAAATTCTTCCCAATGTGTTGCACAAGGATGAAGTGAAGAAAATATTGAGTCAGGCTTACAATCTGAAGCATCGTGCGATGTTGTCTTTGATTTATGCCTGCGGTTTGCGTAGTGGTGAGTTGCTTCATTTGAAACCGATGCACATTGATTCGAAGCGTTGCGTGCTCGTGCTTAAGCAGGCGAAGGGGAAAAAGGATCGTATAGTGCCATTGAGTGAGAAGATCATCGTTTTGCTTCGCGAATATTATACTGCGGCCAAACCCAAGGTATATCTTTTCGAAGGCAAGACTCCAGGCGAGATGTACGATAAGCGGAGTTTGCAGCAGGTGTTGAAGCAGCATGTGAATCGGGCCGGCATTAAGAAGCCGGTAACGTTGCATTGGTTGCGTCATAGTTACGCGACACATTTATTGGAAGCGGGCACTGACTTGCGTTATATCCAGGAGATTTTGGGGCACAGTAGCAGCAAAACGACGGAGATTTACACGCATGTAAGTACACAGAGTATCCAAAAGATTGTTTCACCCTTTGATACGTTGTAGAATATGGTTAAATTTCAGAAAGAAATAAGGCGCTATCAAGTAGCGGCAAGCGCCCCAAAAAGTGTGGCTTGTCGCGTATTTGATTCGCCAATAAACTAGTTAATGGACAGTGGTGGTTCTCATCACTTCCGCTCTTCTAAAATACTTTCGAGCGTAATCGCGTAACTCGTGCTGCGCGTTGCTTAGCCAAGACGCAACCAAACCCCAGAAACTATCTGCAAGAAACAAATTTCTTTCGGCGCAGCTTCATCGCTTTTGGGACTTGGTGCAACGAATTACCATCACCGTCCATTAACAGCACATTTGCGTCAGCGTTTCCAAGTGTGCTTTGAAGAAAAATTGTGCGTAAATTAACTTCCGTATTTCAAAGCAGCACTTGTGAGGGAAACGCCGTCGCAAATCTGCAACCGTTAGCAGCCATTATAGAATGACAAGAACATACATCATATTGACAATTTTATTCTTGACTGTCTGCGGACAATTATTCGGGCAAGACACAACGATTTACAGACAGGCGAACGCATCAATGTTTTCGAACAACTACACTTTGATTAAAAAAAACAAATCTGACAACTCTGGAACTTTTATGCAATACAGCGGAACAGACGATATGCAATATTGGTATGGACAAGGCGTATTTACCGAAACAAAACAAAAAATATTCTTGACATACGACACAACCAATAATCACAACCGTATTGAGACAGTTTCCTCAACAGGACACAGTGACACACTGTATATCAAATGGTTTGACTGGAGAGGTGAACAGCAAGAATGGTTCAATATTCGGTTTGCGGACACTATCAAGAACAAAAATATTTATCGTGCAGATTTTTTAACAGGCTTTGTAAAAATACCAAAGAAAGATTTGACAAATAACAATCTTTCACTTTATGCATTTGGAAGTGACAGAAATATATTTGACTTTCTTGTTCCAGACCACGTTGACGAAATAAATATTTTTGCAAATGACTTGGTTATTATGCACACTTTTGACAAGACAAAAGAAACATTGAAGAAAAATGGAAAAGGATTTAAAACAATCGGTATGTGGACAAAAGAAAAACCAACTCAATTTGTAATACGACAAAAATAACGTCTGCTAACACGGGTTTTGCGTTAGTGGGCGGACAGTGCGAATAGAAACATTTGAGCAA
>CAZBYM010000094.1:0-10869 GCA_964495745.1 uncultured Chryseobacterium sp.
TGGGCCCGGGAACGATTATGATCGGGCGAACAGACTGCTTATTCAAGGCAATGGAAATGTGGTTCTTACCGGGAGATCGGTTGGTACTTCGTCGACGGCCGAAGATTTGATTTTGTTGAATTACAATGGAGCTTCGGGATCTTTGATTTGGGAGCGTCGTTATGATGGCGGCGATGTGCAATGGGATGAAGGAAAAGATATTACTGCGGATAATCTGGGAAGTCTATACATCACAGGATTTTCTTACAACACCGGATCGAATAATAATTACATCACGTTCAAATACGATACACTTGGAAATCAAATCTGGCAAGTGAAGTATAACGGGCCCGCCAATAATTCTGATCAGGCCTACAGTATGGTTGTAGACACGATCGGAAATATTTACCTCACAGGATTGAGCAAAGGTTCGGGAACGAACGACGACTACAACACAATTAAATATTGTCAGTTGCAAGCAACCGTAACGAATGACACCTTCATTTGTACCGGTGACGCCGTAGCATTGAGCGCATCAAGTTCATTTGGAGGAGTTGATACTGTAGTTTGGTCACCGACAACTTATTTGAATATGAGCGATCCATTCAATCCGATTGCTTCTCCTCCTTTTAGTATGACGTATGTTGTAGCCTTAACGAATTCCTATGGCTGCACAGATTATGACACTGTTGTAATCAACGTAAATCCATTACCAGGTCCAGTGATTCAGGCAAGCGGTCCTCTCGGATTTTGTCAGGGTGATCAAGTCATATTGACTGCAGTTGACACGACAAGTGGAAGTACAAATTTCCTTTGGAATACATCTGACACTACCGCAAGTATTGTTGTTACTAATGCCGGGACTTATATTGTCACAATTGTCGACACGAATAATTGCCAGAGCCAAAGTCAGGTCACCGTTTCTGTTTATGGTGCACCAATTATCGCTGCCGGAGCAGACACAGGCTTTTGTCAGAGTACGAGCATCCAGATTTGTGCAACCGGAGGTGTTACTTATTCGTGGGCGCCTTCTTTTGGAGTAAGTGACACAACAATTGCTTGTCCAACGTTCGGTCCAACTACAAGTACTACATATACAGTAACTGGAATAGATGCGAATGGTTGTTCATCTACAGATACAGTTTCTTTATACCTCTTCCCTGCTCCATCAGTACCGGTGATTTCGATGAACATTCCTGATTTGACATCAACACCGGCGACAACATATCAGTGGTTTTATAATGGCAATCCAATTGGCGGTGCAACAAACCAAACGTACACTCCAACTCAGAATGGAACTTACTACGTTGAAGTCAGCGATTCAAACGGGTGCGTTTCCTTCTCCGGAACATTCACATTGAATGACGTTGGAATGAATGAAGTTATTGTCGGCAATGGAATGATGCTCTATCCAAATCCGAACAATGGAGAATTTGTTCTTGAGACCGACCTTCTTGGACAATCGGCTACGTTGGAGATTTTCTCCGTATCCGGACAATTGGTGTACAGTGAATATCTCGGCGAAAGCGGTTTTATGAGAAAAGACATCAAGACTTCTCTTGAAGATGGTTCGTATTTCGTGCGAGTTACTTTGACAGATGAAACTGTTAAGCTCGGTCGGATAATCATTTCTCACTAGAACATCAGTCGACCAATACATTCATGGCAATACTTGGAATTATTCCGGCACGATTCGCTTCCACACGATTTCCGGGTAAGCCACTTACTGTGATCAACGGAAAAACGATGATCCGTAGAGTGTATGAACAAGCGAGCTCAGCAAGAAAAGTTGCGAAAGTTGTTGTTGCAACTGACGACGATCGCATTGCAAAAGAAGTAGAATCTTTTGGTGGACTTTTCGTGATGACGTCTGATAAACATCGAAGTGGAACCGATCGTTGCGCTGAAGCAGTTTCAAAAGTTGCTGGTTCCTGGGATGCGGTAATTAATATTCAGGGAGATGAACCATTTATTCAGCCCGAACAAATTGATTTGCTCGCATCACTATTCGATGACCAATCAGTTTCTATTGGAACATTGATCAAGAAACTTGTTGATCATGCAGATCTCGACAATCCAAACACGATTAAAGTTGTTACAGATTCAAAAGGGAATGGAATTTATTTCAGTCGCTCGGCAATTCCTCACGTTCGCGATCATGGGAAAGCCAACTGGTTGAATAATCATTTGTTCTATAAACACATTGGTATCTATGGATATCGAACTGAAATTCTAAACCAGTTAACTAAACTCTCTCCTGGAAAATTAGAAATTGCAGAATCACTGGAACAATTGCGTTGGCTGGAAAATGGTTACACAATACGAACTGCGTTCACAGAAATGGAAACGATTTCAATTGACTCGCCAGAAGATTTGATCAAATTAAGCCAATCGGGACTTTATTAATTTCCAATATCCTAGCTATTGATAATTACTTTTAAAATCGCCAAGTCAGCAGAATTAAGGAAAATATGTGCTGAAACGCTTGACTTAATATGAAATCACATTTATGTTTTTAGATCGTCTTATTCCCAGAAGTCCGTCAGTAAAAAGACACCTTGCCAAAACTATTACGTGGAGAATTGTTGGGACGGTTGACACGATGATTCTTGGTTGGATAATAACGGGTAACGCCATTACAGGGGCGAAAATTGGAGGGCTTGAGGTAATGACGAAAATGGTCCTTTATTTTCTTCATGAGCGAGCATGGTTTAAAGTGAACTATGGCTTGCCGCATCGGGAGAAGAAAAATGAAATCGATACAAGTACAATTGTGAAAGAAACAAAGCCTGAGAAAATAGAGTGAGCATTTCAAAATAGTAAAATGAGCTCCTACATCCTTAGACGCTCGCCTTCCCATTCTAAAGCCCTGTTTTCAAGCTGCTTAATTGGGCTGAATTTTGTGTAAATTTGGGGTTCACTCCATGGAAAAGTTCGCCCGTACTTCACATTACATTTCAGAACTTTTGTTCGCTCACGATTGCGTGATCGTTCCGTCGTTCGGTGGATTTGTGTGTACATATGCTCCAGCGAAAGTTCATCCTGCTCAACACCTATTTTCTCCGCCATCGAAACAAGTATTCTTCAACAAGCATCTTCAGAACAACGATGGTTTGTTGATCAATTCAATTGCAGCTGCAGTTCCTTGTTCTTTTGAAGAAGCTCAAACTGATATAAGAGTTTTTGTTCAATCAATCCAACAAGAACTAAAAAATGGTCGAAGCATTGAGCTTCCACATCTTGGAACTCTGAATGTAGATCCGGAAGGTAATATGTCGTTTGAAAGTAATCCGGATGTAAATTTTCTAATGGATTCATTTGGATTGACTTCATTTCAGTCGATGCCAATCATTCGCGAGCAAGTTGCGGAGAAGAAAAAAGTTGCAGAGCCGGTCATTCGTACGCTTGAAACCCAAACGAATCTGGAAGAAGTTCCTATTTCGCAATTCCGTGTGTTGAAAGTTGCTGCGCTAATTGCATTACCGATTCTTGCTGTAGGACTTTTGTTCACATTCAATACAAACATTCGCGGAGCAGCGCTTGCAGGATTAGGTGTTTCCAATGGAGAACCATCCGAATATAAATCGACAACGTATTTTTCTGCTCCAGCAATTGAAAATTCCAACAATGATGTGCATCCTGATGCGAATGGAATTTATTCTTTGTCGCTAGAAGAAGGAAGCCCAGGAATGGTTGTTAACATTCACAAGATAGATCCGGAATCAACTCGTGTTGAATTGGAAATTTCATTGGAGCATCCGACAGTTGTTCCGGTAGAAATTGGAAAATATTATGTGATTGGCGGAGCATTTGGTGTTCCTCAGAACGCGGAAAATTTCAGGAAGACCTTGATTCGAAAAGGATACAAAGCTGTTATGCTTGATAATGTTCGATCGAAATTACAACACATTAGTTTGGCCTCATTCGATTCACTTGATGAAGCAACTGCGTTCGTTCAAACGATTCGCGGCGACATGCCAGAGGTGTGGTTGCTGAAAGGCAAGTAAATTGTTGTCTGACAAATTGAGGCAACCTTATATTTTCAGCACGCATTTTTTACCCACTGATCCACTCTTCTAACGAGAAATTCCATGCGCACCGGCTTGCAGATATATGCATTGGCATCCATTCTGAATCCGAGGTCTTTGGCATACGATTGGTTCAAAGCGGAAAGAAAAACAATTTGTGTTTTTGCGAACGCAGAATTTTCCCTGAGTTTCATGCATGTTTCATAACCGTTCATTCCGGGCATGAGGATATCAAGGAGAATTAAATCGGGCTCAAATTTTGTTGCAAGTTCATACCCTGAAAAACCGTCAGGTGCAGTTGCAACAACATAACCTTTCTTTAAGAGATTGTAGGAGACAAATTCCCTGATATCCGGTTCGTCGTCAATGATCAAAATGCGCTTTCCCTGAATGTTCATAGTTGTAAATTATTGAACAAACCTACGGCAGTAACACGACCTGAAGATTAAGGTGCTCTTACTGTACTGTTAGGAAATGTGAACAATTACGCTGCAGGAGGCGGTGGTGGTGGCAAACTATCTGAGGAAGCTGCATTTTCCTTTTTTTCGCGATTGTGCCTGTAAATCATGACGGCAGCCAATAAAGCCAAAGCGAAAATTACAACACCCAATGTTGCCCAAACCCACCCTGAGTTCAATTTGGGCACCGCTAGAAATACAATGACCACCAGAAGTACTGTTGCAACTTCATTCCATAAACGCAAGTGAAAAGAACTCCAAGTAAAATTGTCTTTCTGTTGTTTCACGAATAGCATGTGCGTTTGTAAATGATAAATTGCCAACGCAAACACAAAAACAAGTTTTAGGATGAACCATGCTTCTGTGTAATAATAGCCTGGATTGTATAAGGAAGTCCATGTTCCGAAAATTCCAGTCAGAATCATAGCTGGCCAACTGATATAAAACCACAAACGCTTTTGCATGATCTTAAACTGAGCAGAAAGTATATCACGTTCAAGAATATCTTTTTTCTGCGCCTCAACATGATAAATTAATAGTCGTGGCATATAGAAAAGTGCTGCGAACCATGCGACCATGAAAATGATGTGGAGGGATTTTATGTAGAGCATGGTGTAAAGGTAAGCGAGTTTGGTGTAGTCTCCCCACGCCCCCTAACCCCCGAAGGGGGAACTGCCAGCGCGCGTAGGTCGTGCCCCCTTCGGGGGTTAGGGGGCGTGGGTAAGGCGAATGGAACTATATCTTACCTTTACCAAACCATGGACTCAACCCGTCAGCAGAAATTTTCCCGCCTCATTCAGAAGGAAATTGCCGAAATTTTTCAATTCGAAACGAAAGGGAAATTTGGCAGCATCATGATTACGGTGACTCAGGTTCGAGTAAGCCCTGATCTGGGTGTCGCGAAAATTTATGTCAGTCTCTTTCCTGTGAAAGAAAAAGACAAAATGCTGGAGTTGATCAAAAAGAATACTTCAGAAATTCGCGGAATGCTTGGAAAACGAATCCGTCATCAAGCACGAGTAATTCCTGAATTGATTTTCTTTCTTGACGATTCGCTTGACTACGCCGAACATATTGAGCGATTGCTCAAAAAATAATTTCACCATTTTCTTCTCTGGGTATGAACTTCTCGTTTTTCGTAGCTCGCCGGTACCTGTTTTCGAAGAAGTCTTCCAACGCAGTAAATATTGTTACGCGCATTTCTCTTGCATGCGTTTCAGTTGTAACTGCTGCACTCGTAATTATTCTTTCTGCGATGAACGGACTCTCCGGATTGGTTGAGTCGTTGTACAATTCATTTCACTCTGATATTCGCATCACTGCAGAGAAAGGAAAAGTGTTTACAATCGATTCGACGAAAACAGTAGCGATAAAAAATATTGGAGGCGTTGCATGGTATACAGAAATCGTTGACGAAAACGGTTTGGTGGAAAGCAACGACAAGCAGCTAATCGTTACACTTCGCGGCGTAAAAGATGATTATGTAAAGTTTACACGATTCGATACGGTTGTCAAGCAAGGTCGTTACGATCTCCATCCCAATGGACAAACGGGCGCAATTACAGGACAAGAAATAGGATCAGTCTTGGATCTCTCTGAACATTCTGAGCTCAAAATTTACGTTCCGAAACGCGATCGCAACCTGACAGCAGATATGAGTAATTTGGAAGAAGAACCGTTCAACAAAGATCTTGCATTTGTGTCGGGATTGTATTTCGTGAGCAGCGACTTCGACGGAAAATATGTTTTCCTGCCTATTGATGTCGTGCGAAAACTTTTGGATTATACGAACGAATGCACTTCAGTTGAAATTGGTGTCAAGCCAGACAAAGATCCTGAAGAAGTTCTAGCTGAAGTCAAGAATATTCTTGGGCCGGGTTACAAAATTCAAACACGTTACCAACAGAACGAAGTATTATACAAAACGCTGAAGTCGGAAAAGCTGTGGACATTTTTGATTCTGATTTTTGTGTTGGTTGTAGCAACGTTCAACACAATTGGTTCGCTCACTCTTCTGATAATCGAGAAGAAAAAAGATATTGGCGTATTGTGGAGTATGGGTGCAGATCGAAAAATCATCCGAAAAATATTTTTTACCGAGGGACTCCTTATTTCTCTGGCAGGTACAATGAGTGGAATTGGATTTGGTTTATTGCTCTGCTGGTTACAACAAATGTTTGGACTGTTACGATTTGGTGAAGGATTTGTTGTCTCTTATTATCCAGTAACTGTTGAAGCAATGGATCTCGTTTACATTCTCTTATCAGTTACAACAATTGGATTACTTGCAGCGTGGTATCCTGTTAGAGTTTACACCAAGAAGTATCAACACATCAAGTTTAACGGATAAAGTGTACCGTTAATCCTTCACATCGTATTGTCCGACTGTCTAAGATCGCAACTGGTCTGAATTAATGCTGCGGTAACTCACACGTTTTAATGGCCAAGTAAATTTGTACCAAGCAAACTGAAATACATCAGTCGAGGCGCTATCAACTTAGACAATCAAGCATGAGCAACTTATCAGTTATCTATCCACAAGATTCGCTTTGTGAAGATGAAACAACAACTAACGAAGCTAAATACCAAAGCGATAACGCATTATTGTTTCGTCACTATCTCGATGGTCAAGACAGGTTGAATCAAATCAGTGAAAGCATTCGATATGCACAACATATTCAAAGTGCTTTGTTTCCTGCCGAAAATCATCTGAAAAATATTCACAGAGAATCGTTTTTGTTTGCTTTACCAAAAGAGCAACTCACTGGCGACTTTGCATGGATTACGAGAAGTGGTAAAAAAATAATTGTAGCAGTGGCAGATTGCACGGGTCATGGAATTCCAGGAGCCATGATGTCCATTCTTGGTCTCAGTTTACTCAATCAAGTTGTGCTGGAAGAACGGTGCTATGAACCGTCATTTATTTTACGCCGAGTAGATGAAAAAATGCGGTATGCGTTTGAACATAGTTCAGTTCCTTCTCCGATTGCTTATGATGGAATGGATATTTCCTTGTGTTGTATCGACTACTCCACCGGTAAACTAACTTTCTCTGGAGCCATGCGTCCAATCTGGATTGTTAGTGGTGAAACAATACGTGAACTTGAAGGTTCACGGTACCCAATTGGTGGACTACGACTGGAAGATCAGAGGAATTATCCGGAAATAGAAATTGATATTACACCCGGAGCAATGCTCTACATGTTTACGGATGGATACACGGATCAATTTGGAGGATTAAAAGAAAAGAAAATCAGCAGAAGTCGACTGAAGAAGCTCGTACAATTTGTAAACGGTTATAACGAAGAAACACAAAAAGAGCAGCTGCTTGAATTCTTTTTGTTCTGGAAAGGAAATAGAGAACAAACTGATGACGTAACGTTCATGGGTATTCGCCTGTAGTTACTCGCTGATGATTCGTTCAGTGAATAAAACTGAACCATCTCCACATTCTGCACGGATAATGTACGCTCCGGAAGCAAGCCCCAATTTGTCAAACGAAAGAATATGTTTACCTGCTTTGAATTGATCTTCAACAAGAATCTCTGTCATTCTTCCTTGCATATCGTAAACTGCAAATCGAACCCATGTTGAATTTATCAATGAGAAAGTGATATTCATTCGATCATTCATTGGATTTGGAAATACGGAATGCTCCGTTGGTTCCACCACTTCGTCAACTCCAACATCTGCAGATCTTCCGATCTCAGCAACCCAAGTTGAGTGCGTACTGTTCGTCAATCCATAATATCCGTTCACCCAACACGTACCTCCAACATCGTATTTTCTCTGGATTCCAGTGTAATCGCCCCAACGTTCATCGCCAGCGATCAAACTCACCGGGCCCAATCCGGTTTTCACATTAGTACGCGGAGAAAAATCTCCTGCGCCATCAACCATCATTGCTGAATATCCTGGATTCACAGTTGCACTCGCATGCAAGAACATAATGATTGAAGTATTATCCGTTCCATCATAACCTGCCCATGCAATGTTTGGATAACCATAATCGAGTGCAGTATCGGAATACAAATACGCCGTTAATGCAGGAGAAGTTGTCGGATTCTGAATTACTCCATGATAGACTCCATTGTTTCCTGTAGATGTATCAAGACTTGCACACACAAACTGAATCATGTTGTTGACCATGAACGCGCCGAGAATTCTCGCGTCATTGGTTTGCAAAAATCCTCCTGCTCCAGGTTGATCTGCTGGAATTGGTGCGAAATAGGAAATATTACTTTCCAACATCACAACATTTATCGATTGTGTCGGAGAATTTGCGGTATCACCAATCGTGACGAGAAAAATTGTGTCATTCGAAGCATCCAGATTTCGATCTGAAACGAACTGCATGGAGTTTGTTTGAGTTGGTAATCCACCGTGTTCTACAGGACAAAGATTACGAACAGGTCTTCCATTTGTGTTGATTCCTGAATGCAATTCTGTGCGAAGAGAATCTCCGTTGTAGCCATCCCATTTGTTCAATTGCCAAACAACAGTTTCCACAAAACCCGTTTGCCAAGGTTGATTATCATGCAACAAATTCACAGAGATGAACAGCTCATTCCTGTTCACTGCCATCATTGGATAATCACTCCACAACGTGTCATTGAACGGATTTCCAGGAACCTCATACAGATTCCATGTTCCGTTGATAGAATCCGAATTTGAAAACCCAATAAGTACGTGCGTGTTTGACGAAACATAACCACCTAAGCAAATAAGAATAAACCGATTTGCTTCCGGATCGTACATCACTTTCGGATCGTATTTACTTCCCGTACTTCCAAGCGGACTGAAAAATACATTGAGCGATTGAGCTCCAAGGGATGAATTTGTATTTGTATTGTAACGAAAAATATTGCTGTTCTGAACTGAGATCAACATTCCGTTATTCCCAATTGCAACTTCATTGTCAGTTGGCGTTCCGTTGTTGAATGCGTTTGCCTGAAAGCTGCTTCCGGTTACCGGTGCAGGAAGAACGACAGCTGATCGTTGATTAGTTGCAGATTCTTGACTGCGATTCCGATACAAGAATGCAAGGCTATCCTTGATCAATTGTAATCCGGAGGAAGATTGCGCAGGTTGTTCAACACATTGCACATTCACATTGGCATCAAGATGTTCTTTGCCATCGTTCACTCCACCAAGTGGAATTTTGTATGAAGTTCGCGCAGGGTGCTGCGCAATCAGATCAACGCTTGTAAAAGAAATGAAAGCGGTTAACAGGATATAAATTTTTCGCATGATTCTAAAGTACGAAATATACTGTAGACTCAATCGAATTCCGAGACCGGAATATCATTCATACATCGAAAATGTGTTTTTGGACATTTATCATAACCAATTTTCGAGCAGGGACGGCAACTTAAATTCTTTACTTCAATAATCCGTGAACCCTCTCCTGGCAAATAAGGATACATCCCAAATTCAGGAACCGTATTGCCCCAAACGGATAGAATTTTCTTTTTGAATGCGGCGGCGATGTGCATCATTCCGGTATCATGAGAAATAACAAATTCAGCTTGTTGAATCAGCGAAGCCGATTGATTCAAGTTGAATTTCCCACATGAATTGAAAACAAGATCACCACAAGCACTCGCAATGAGTTCGCCCTTTTGTGAATCACCAGGTCCTCCAAGTATGACTACGGGTCGATTAAGATGTTTGATCACCGCGATCATTTTTTCGACTGGCATTTCTTTCGTTGCGAATTTAGCTCCCGCTGTAATCGCAATATATCCGTTCTGAAATTTCTGAGGCAATACTGAAACGTCTACTTGATCGTGGTGTGGAATAAAGTAGTCAAGTCCTTTTCCATCATTAATAACGCCTAGTGATTTTACCGCTTCGAAGTATCGGTCCACAATATGGGTTCGTGGCAATTTTCCAATACCCAGTTTAACGAACAACCATTTTTCAATGTTTAACTTCGGAAATGAAGCATTTGGGGCAGGCTTGCAAATCCGTTTCACCTGCATGGAGCGGATGTTATGATGCAGATCTACTACGAAATCGTATTTCTCAATTCTCAATTCTCTTTCAACTTCACTAACATCCGATTGAATTGCGAGAACCTTCGCGACATTTGGATTGTTCAGGTAAATTTCTTCGAAAGCTTTTTTGGTGACGACATGAATTTCCGCTTTCAACTGCTCATGCAAAGCACGAATTACAGGAGATGTGAGCACAATATCCCCAATGGAACTAAACCGTATGACGAGAATTTTCTTTGTCATCATTGCAAATGTACAAGAAACAAAAAAAGCGTCTCGGTTGCCCAAGACGCTTTGATAAAATATTTACAAAATTATTTTGCTTTGTAATGGTATTGTTCAACAGTTGAACCAGGAGTTTTCTCCTGCAACCACATTTCTTTGTTCTTCAATTTGATAATAACC
>CAZBYM010000095.1:0-10868 GCA_964495745.1 uncultured Chryseobacterium sp.
CACGCATTTCCTTCCCAATTTGCAATGCTTGCTCAATGTAGTAGAAGGAACTATCCATTTTCGATTCGAACCTGCACAATACCGCCATGATTGTATATGAAAGTGACAGCCGCATCTTGTCATTCGTGCGCTTGGCAATAACGATTGCCTTATTAATAAAATATCTTGTAGAATCATACTTGTGCATGAGTTGATACGCATCCGCGAGACTGGAATACCCATACGATTCAACATCCTGATAATTTCTTTCTTCAGCAAGATTTATTCCCTGCTTGAACAAAGGAATCGCCACTGTAGAGTTTCCTTGAAATCGCTGCACGTCACCCTTCATGACATACAAACGCGATAAAATGTAATTGTATTTCCCTTGTTTTGCCAGCACTTCAGCAACTCCAATTACACTATCAGCAAGTTTGTATTTGTTCTCGCGAATCAAACATTGGGCAATTCGCATTTCGGAATCTGCTATTCCGTATTTGTCTCCGTTAGTAGTACTGATGCGTTTAGCCTCATCAGCCATGATTCTACCTTGAGGACCTCGCCAAATTCCACCGAGTTCATTCAGCCACCGAACACGATCGGTATCGTTGGTCGCTTTTAATACCTCCAGACGCATTGAATCAACATAGAGCATTTGCTGTGTTGTGTCTCTAAGAAGACTATCGACCGGCGCTGAAAATCCTTTGTAACCAACATCAACGTTACCCTCGCCGGAACACGTAGCGAGCAGGCCTCCAACAAGAAGAGCACAAAGCAACCGAAAAACGTATGTGTACATAAGGACTTTGAAGGTACGAACCTATCCTGAAATTCATGCATTTACTATTGGATAGAACATGATAATCTCCATTTTTCTAATGTTATGCAAATACAAGATGGCAGGTGAAAACGATTTTCTATATTTAGCTGTGATCCGAAAAATTGTTTTCCTTCTTTTTTGCCAGTGTTCAGTTATTAATCTTGATGCTCAAGCACGTCAGCATTACATAGACTCGTTGATGAATGAGATAACCATTTCTCAAGCTCAAGATACTAACCGCGCCATTTGTCTTTATCGGTTATGTTGGGAGTTCCGCAAAAGCGACCCGAAAAAATCGGAACAATATGGAACCGAAGCTCTACAACTCAGTCTTCAACTAAACTTTCAGAAAGGAATTGGTTCTTCATACAATAATCTTGGTGGAGTTTACGAATCACAAGGTGATGACGTAAAGGCGTTGCGATATTATATGCTCGCTTTAGAAGCGAAGCGAAAAGGAAACGACAAGCGAAGCATCGCTTCTACACTAAACAACATTGGTATCATTTACAAAAAACAGGAATACTACGACCGTTCATTGTTGTATTATAGAGAAGCAGTTAGTTTGAACAAAAGCTCCAACAACGTGGCCTTCCTGCAGATCAATTATTACAACATGGCGAACAGCCACAAAGGATTAAAAAACTACGACTCGGCATTTTTCTATTATCAACTTAGCCTGGACTTACTCCGCGAACTGGATAAACTAGCGTCAAGCGTAGATATTCTAAATTCCATTGGAAATTATTACGTTGATTTACAGCAATACGATAAAGCGATCATTTATTTTGACAGCAGTTATTCCGCTGCCAATTTATATGGACATACCAATGCATCTCGCCATTTTTATTTTCAAAACAAAGGCCGTGCGCTATTATTGATGAACCAGCTAGACTCTGCAGAATCATATCTTATTCGCGCATGGGATCTTGTCAAGGATACTAAAGATTGGGGACAATTGAATACAATAAGCTTGACTCTTAGCCAACTCTATTTCACGAAGTATAAATTCGATGGGAATCAACAGAATCTTGATCTGGCATACAACTATATACTTAGAGCATATGAAACGCGCGACAGTCTGCTCAATCAAAAACGCATGAACACAATTTTTGATCTGGTGATGGACGATCTGGTCAATCAGAAAAACGAAGAGATCGAAGCCATCCAAAGAGAAAAAGAATTGGTTGATTTAAAAGCGGATAACGAAAAACTATTTCGCAATTTATTAGGAGTGATCGCTCTCGCTGTGGCTTTGGTCCTTTTTGTATTGTGGTTGCGGTTCCGGAAGAATCAAGTCTTGACTAAAGCACTCGGAGATAAAAATTTGCAGATTGAAAGTAAGAACAAGGAAATTATTGATTCAATCACGTACGCTAAGAGGTTGCAGGAAGCAATTCTCCCTCCGATAAGTTTTATCAAACAATTTTTTCCGGAATCGTTCGTACTTTATCTACCGAAGGATATTGTAGCTGGCGACTTTTATTGGACTGCAACTTCTGGTGACAAATTCTTCATTGCAGCTGCAGATTGTACGGGTCATGGAGTTCCCGGCGCTCTAGTGAGTGTTGTTTGTTCGAATGCACTCGACAGATCAGTGAACGAGTTCGGAATTCGTGATACAGGAAAAATTCTGGACAAAACCCGCGAGCTTGTTACACAAACTTTTGAAAAAAGTGCGGAGATGGTGAATGATGGAATGGACATTTCATTGCTTGCGCTTTCGCTCAATCCAACTTCTCCAGGAAAAATTCAATGGTCAGGAGCGAACAACGGCCTTTGGATGATTCGAAATGGAGAATTAACAGAAATCAAGCCCGACAAACAACCAATAGGACGATTTGACCATTCAAAAACATTCACTTCACACCAACTCGAATTTCAAAAAGGAGATTGGTTGTACATTTTCACTGATGGATATGCCGATCAGTTCGGGGGAATCAAAGGGAAGAAATTCAAATACTCCAAGCTGAAAGAAAAACTTTTAGAACTTTCCCAAGTTTCAGCTGATGAACAGCTCCTTCAACTGAATCAATTGATTCTTGAATGGCGCGGCGATCTCGAACAGGTAGATGATATTTGCATACTTGGCATACGGCTGTAACTTCAGAAGATATTATTGCTTTACAAATCGTGTAGTAGCTACATAATTCTCACTTGTTACAACAACCTGATACACCCCGTTCGCAAATTCATGAACAGGAATATCAATCACAGAACCGTTTGTTGTTTGCTGGAAGATCACCTGTCCAGTGATGTTTGTGATTCTAACAGTTGACCCATTCCCACCAGCAATATTCACAGTCAATATGTTTGTGACCGGATTAGGAAATACTCTAATGCTGGATTGAGACTCTTCATTCATTCCAATTGTGCATGATGAACTGCAATATGTAATTGTTCCCGCAATAGTTCCCACATTCAGATCAACAGAACCTCCAGACAAATCACAAAAGTCGAATGTTCCGTTCATAGCACCGCTATTCGTAGAAACGAGCGCCACACAAAAACGTCCTGTTCCATCCACAGTTCTTGAATTCACAAAATCTCCTGCCACAGAAACTGTTCCGTTGTTGGTGAACACTGCGGTTTGTGCAACGGTATCTCCATTATAGAAATTGTCACACGACATATAATTACTATTGACCACATTTTCTGAACTCAGAAAATCATTCCCAATTGTCATTGGAGCGCTATTGTTAAATGTACCGGAGTTGAGCATGTTCATCACCACATTCACATTTCCGGAGTTGTTATTGAGGAATCCTGAATTGTAAAGATTATCGCAACTAATAGATCCGTAATTCGCAAGCATTCCTGCATTGCCAATCTCAGGACAAACAATTGAACCATTATTCGTAAGTGTTGCATTAATGTTGATTAACAAAGTATCATTGACATTCATCACACTGTTATTCACGGGTTGCGCGGTCATGTCGGCTCCAAAAATACTGTTGATTGTCATCGTGCCATTATTCGTAAACGGTCCTGCAGAATGATAAATATTCGCAATCGTGACAGTTCCGGCATTAACAAATCTGCCCCCACTGATGGCCAAAATGCGAGTCCCGGTATTTCCGGTAATACTACCTGAAGCATTCACCATGATAGCCCCACTGGTGATCATGAAATCGGAATCAAGGACAAGCGCGTGATTTATAATTATTGAATCACCATCCATTGGAATGCAAGTACAACTCCATGTAAAAGGATTGGTTGCGTTACCATTCGCTATAGTAGTAACAGTAGCAGCAGAAGCACTAACGATGGCACAAGCCGCAAGAATTGAGAAGTAAAGTTTTTTCATGACGTTGTATTTAGTTATGTGAATTTACAAATAACATTGGTTCACTCGTGCGAAGTCCATACCCATCCTACAGGATCCTTCCCCCACTCCACTTTATTGCGATACGCTTTCAATCCTTCTTCAGATTCACCACGCATAATCGAAACATAATGCATTCCGCTTGGTTGTGTTATCATTTCGGCAGGATAACCTTTCGCTTTCCACTTAGCCGTATAATTTTTCGCGTTTTCTTCGCTCCTGAAAACTCCTGCAATGAGGAAGCAACTTCCATTTGGAACATCCGGAATGTTTAATGCAACAACATCTGGTTTTGAAGCAAATGTCTTAGAGGCGTGTAATTGTCTTCTTTCAAATGCAAGCAAATGTTTGATTGTTGTATCTGGCCTTGTTTCCATATCTGCTGACGCATGTAATTCACGTTTCTCAACAGAAGCCATGTGCTTCTCATTCGCTTCATGCGGTGTTATTGAAGTCACATGATCAGGTATCTGTGGAGCTACAATCTCCGGCTTCATTTCTACAACAGGGGTAGAATTATCTCCGAAGCAATATAAATATCCATCGCGTGATGCAATCAGAACTTTTCCATCGTGACAAATTGGAGAAGCCTCAAACATTCCCGGTTGAAATGCACATTCCGAATAATTCCAATTCACGTCATTCTTAAATATTCTGATTCCACTATATCCCGCGGCAATCAAATGGCCATTCGAAAACATTGGTGTTGAAATCGACGGTCCAATCTCGCTCGAAAAATGCAAACGGGGAACAGGATACATTGTCACGCCATCTGGGCCGGCAGCTGTTGTTCCTGACAAGGTCATATAATCAACTACGGCAAGAATTCCGTCAATGCCTGTGAACGCTGCGAGATACGGATCGTTTTCAGTTCGATAACTGTCGTTAACAGAAACACTTCCAATGACTCCGCCAATCCAGGAAGAAAAATTCTTGTCGCCAGTTGGATAGTACCAATCCACACAGTTTTCCGGCTTCCTCGCAGGATTAATTTTCAAAATTCCACCGTGCCCAGCAATGTATTGCTTCTCAATTGCAATCAATAAACAATTATCCGATGTAACAACCGGTGTTCCGTCAATGTCTGCGTCGACTTTCAAATCCCAATCAATTGCTTTTGTTTCCAGATTGTATCCGAAAACGTGTCCGCAACCTGAAGCAATGTAAAGATGATTTCCAATTTTCGCAGGTGAAGCCTCAGTCACCAGATTTCCACCGTGAGCAGCAACATCTTCATTCGAATAAAGCAGATCGCTCGTAAGTACAATTGGTTTTTGTGATGTGTCCGTCCAACGTTCAGATTTCTCTGGAAGGAACGAAACAAAGTATCCATTCTCAAGCCCGATGTAACCTGTTCCATTCACAAAAACTGGTGAAGCATCCACATCACTACTATAACACTTGGTGTGTTCCATTGGCATTCGCCATTGTTCCTCACCTGAAATACAGGAAATCGCTCTGAAACTTGAAATACCGGTGTCACTCACTGAATATTGAAATCCTTTTCTGCTTCCCTGAAAAATCATAAGCCGGTTTAAACTATCCTCTGCGTTTTCATTGAAGAAAATTGTTCCGGTACCTTTTAGAATATCATCGAACTCATATTCCCAAACGAGTTTTCCGGAATCCAACGAAAGTTTTTTCAAGTGGTGATCAAAACTTCCCTGATAAACATATGTCGTTCCGTACTCTTTCGTAATCAATGGTTGACCTGTCCATCCTGCGCCTGACCACACTTCTACACCTGCTTCTGCCGTAACAATTGTTTTTCCGGAACCCAGAAAATATTTCCATTGAAGATTCAGCGAATCGCCACAATAATTTCCGTAGTAATTTCTGGATTCATTACCGAGAAATGTTCCGTTGATAATTTCAAATGGAGAAGGTTCCTTTTCTTGCTTCAACGCGCTTGCATTGCGTAGATGAACGTCGCCATGTACTTTCTTGACAAGAATCAATGAGCAGGCCGTTTGTATACAAACAACAAACAAAACGAGAAGGAGATATCGGAGAATCCGTTTCAATGGTTTTCGAAAGGAAGTCTAAGATACGGCTTTACTTCAGCATGAATGTAGATTCCGGTTTCACATCGACAAAATGGTGCAAAATGAGACAAAAACTGCGCATTTTGCAACCATTATGAAGTACTAATTTTGAGTTTTGGCGATTCTTTTCAGCATTTTTCTTTCCTGTTGAATTGTTGGCGGGCCCAAATTAGTATCAGACATTAGTAGCATTTCATAACAAATGGGATAAAATTGTCTGTAGTACTCGCGCAATCCTATAGTATCATATTCTCCAAAAGGTGTTCTGATATCACCCATAAGATATTCTCCAATTGAATATCCAGTTTGCTTCCATTGTCCAAGCAGGAAAAGGGCCAGAGCCGAATCAGACCAACTATTAATTATTTTCCACTTATTGAAATTGTACTGCCCTAATGCGTCAACATCACCAAAACTGGTTTGAAAAATAGTTTTCATAGCAAGAGTATCTCCTTCGAATGCGCGCCGGGTCCAATACTGAACCGAAAATGTGTCACTGGGATAAGATACCT
Organism: uncultured Chryseobacterium sp.; assembly: GCA_964495745.1. Taxonomy (GTDB): domain Bacteria; phylum Bacteroidota; class Bacteroidia; order Palsa-965; family Palsa-965. Next base: position 6,682 of record CAZBYM010000095.1, read on the forward strand.
TGCAGGCATTCATCCACCAGATCATTCCGCCCCAACCGCAATCCAAAGTCCTTGCACAAGCATAATTTGACGTGTCAGAATAAAATGGAAAGAGTGTCTTCGAATAGGTAATCTTGAATAATGCAGTGTCAGGTGCTCTTTGCACTGCAATTCCCGGAATGTATCCGGCACGACCATCTGCCATGGTAACCAATGGAAAATCAGGGCTCCCGAAAATTATTGTATCGTAGAGAAAACGCTCCCCAGGATGGATGTAAAACAATATTTCCAAAGGAGAATAAGTATAAACAGCTGGTGCTAGAACTGAATCGCGAACAACAGCTATAATGGGTTGGCCTTGGATGCAATTTGTAATTAACAAAAGAAAAAACAAAATCTTCGTGGTGGAGGTCTTCATTGTTGTTTACAAATCAAAATTGAGATGGAGACAAAAACCTTTGCGCTCCTTGCGCCTTTGCGGTTAAACTATCCCTTAATCCTATTCCTCTCCGACTCATTATTCTGCCGCTCATCCAACTCCTTTTGCTTCACTTTTCCGAAACGATATGAGATAGCAATGCGAAGTTGACGTGAATCACCGGCTTCTCTGTAATACAAATCAAAACCTGGAATTCTTGAATCGGCCTGCGTGATTGAAGTATATAAAATGTCATTACACATCAGGCGAACAGAAAAATTATTGTCGAGAGATTTGAACATCAACGAAGCTCGCAGACTTCCCATTGGTCTTGACATAAATAATCCTTCGCCCATTCCAGTTGTATACCAATACGTCAATTCCAATGACCACCACTTCTTCAAACTGAATTTATCATAGAGAAAAAAGAACCATCCGTCAGCTTCATTGTGCGAGTAATCTTCGCCTTCTTCATAATGATAAATCGCATGATTGTAACCAACCGTATTGTACGTCGTCCACCAAGAAGTTTGATAAGGAATTGCAACGCTGAATCCAATCTCTTTTACGTAGTCAAAATTTCTAGTCTGTGCCACAAACTGCGAATTATTAGTTCCGGTCCGCTCAACAAACATTTCCATCCCCTGCGCAGTATACGCGTAATTAAATCCAATTGAAGCGGCTTCCAAATAAATGAGCTCCGCACTAAAATCGTGAATATATTCCGGCTTGAGTGCAGGATTTCCTTTCACGTAAGAAAACGAATCGATGTATTGAATGAACGGATCAAGATCTTCAAAGTCCGGACGTTCGATACTCCATGAATAATTGACCGCAACTTCGAGATCATCGATGATTTCATAAGTAATTTCTGCCATCGGAAAAATATTCAGATACATCGTATCAATGAGCGTAGAATCATACAACAATGACTTACCGTCTGTACGACTGTATTCGCCTCGAAGTCCTGCAGTAATGAACCACTCTTCTCTTTCAAACGTGGCCTGTACAAATGTTGCAGCAGTTTGTTCGCGATATGAAAACGAATTCAGAATAGTTGAATCGTCTACCCATTCACTATTACTCAATCTTTGCAGTCCAACTTCACTGGCATTAATAATCTGCGTATACTTCACACCAGACTCCATCTTCCATGCGGAACTAAAGAATTTTGTCCAATTAAATTGTCCTACACCAAATCGAATAGTATTCAATGAAGTATTTCGCAAGTCTGCAGACTGATTCTGTGAAGGTGTTGCAACATTCTGCGAAATGTTCCCTAATCGTGTATTGTGATAATCCGTGAACGAACCGGAAACAAAAATTTCACTTCCAAGTGTATCGAGTTTTCGCGTATATCCCAACCGATACATCGCGTCCCAATTTTTGTTTTCATCAGTTCTATTGGTGGAAATTGTAGTTTCGTTTCCGTCAGCCGTAATCAGATTCGTATTGGTGATGTCTTTATAATTCCTGAACATGCTGAAGCTTGTCGACAAATCGAAATGACTTAATGAATCGGGGCGGTACTGAAATGTTAACCCGGGATAACCGCCTGGGGGCATACGTCGTTTTTCTTTGATTTCATTTCGCATTGTATAATGAACGGAATCTTCATCAAACGAACGTAAATACAACGTGTTCTCCCAACGGTTACCAAAAAACATTCCACTCCGTCCAGTTAATGTCCAACGATTCTTTCTCCAATAACCGTTGATTCCAGTGTAAGCATACATCATGTTCGTGTAAGTCACCGCCTGAAATAAATCAACGTTGTAACCTTCCATCGCTTTCTTCTTCGTCACAATGTTGACAGCAGCCCGTCCTTGTGCATCATAACTCGCTGGAGGATTCTTGAGAATTTCAACGTGACTGATTTGAATAGACGGAATTGATCGAAGCATTTCAGCAGGAATACGTTGTCCATCCAGAAAAAGTGTTGCACTACCTCGACCGAAAACAGTTACGTTCCCGTTCATGTCAAGAGTTAATCCCGGAGTGTTCTCTAGAACTTCATAGGCCGTTCCCATCGCACTGAGACTTGAATTCTCTACATCCACAGAAAGCATATTTCCCTTGTTCTGAACAACAGGTGCCATTGCTTGAATAGAAACTTCTTTCAGATTTGAAGTAGAAAGATGCAAAGTGTCAACATTCATGCTGTCGGAAATCCCACGAATCAATGTGTACCATTGAGGATTAAATCCCATCGCGCTGCACTTGAGCAACACCGAATCTTTGATCGCAGCCGAAAGCTCGAAATTGCCCTCTTTAATTACTTCCCCAACGATATATATAGTATCAGGAATGGAATAAATTACAACATTGCCTGTAAAGACAGGTTCATTTCTAATGTCTGTTACAATTCCGGAAACAACAACATTCTGAGCCTTCATCTGCGAAGAGAAGAAAACACACAACGAACAAAAGACTAGGAGACCGCTCTTCATGTACATATAATGCCACAAGTTCGATAATGATACAGGTGGGCATTCAAAAGTAGGGAAAGTTGGGGTGAGTTCACCGTTAGAAAGTACAACGTTCACCGTTGGGTGCCACGACTGTGAACCCTCAACTGTGAACCGGAAACCGTGATCATTGAACAGTGAACCCAAAACGGTGAACGGTGAACTAAGAACTGTGAACCCTCAACGGTGAACGGTTAACTATGAACAGTGAACGATCCAAATTCTTATCTTGTCCCATGCGTCATCCAAAAGGCCTACCCTATCTCTTTTTCGCTGAAATGTGGGAACGTTTCGGTTACTACCTCATGCTTGGAATTTTTGTGCTGTACCTCGAAGCGCCACTTGGTGAAGGTGGATTCGGTATGGCAACAAAAGATTCTGCCGATGTGTACGGAACTTTTATCGCACTCGTTTTCTTAACTCCATTCTTAGGCGGACTACTTGCCGATAGAATTCTTGGATATCGTCTCAGTATTACCATTGGTGGATTGCTCATGGGAATTGGGTATTCCTTACTTGCCATCAAAGGAGATGCTATTTTTTACTTAGCACTATTCTTGATCATTCTTGGAAATGGATTTTTCAAACCCAACATATCAACATTACTCGGCAATTTATACAACGAAGACAAATACAAAGCGCTAAAAGATTCCGGATACAATATTTTCTATAGCGGAATTAACATTGGAGCCTTTATTTGTAATTTCTTCGGTGCTGTAATGTTAAATATGTGGGGCTGGTCCGCAGCATTTCTCATGGCAGGAATCGGAATGTTTGTTGGAGTTGGAATTTTCTGGCTGGGGATGAAACATTACAGACATGCAGATGTTTTGAAACCCGTTCAACCAACAGATACTCCAATGTCGAAAATTGTCGGATTGACAATGGTCCCTGCGTTAATTGCTGGAGCCTTGGGGTGGATTATCCCTGGAAATATTTTCGGGAGCGATTCTACAGATGCGTTTATTTTCGGTTCGCTTCCTGTAATATTTTTCTACTTCCAGTTGTGGTACAAATCATCAATGGAAGAAAGAAAACCGATTGGAGCAATGCTTGCCATTTTCGCTGTAGTGATTGTATTCTGGGCCGTGTTCAAACAAAATGGAACTGCACTTACAACTTGGGCGAAAAGTTACACAGACCGGGAAGTTCCAACTGCTATGGTGAAACCACTCGACGCAATCAAACTCGTTCAAACATTAAAAGTTGAAAAAGATACGATTGACAAAACGGACGAGCAGTTTCGAAAAATGAAAGATGATTCAGGAAAAGTTATGCAGCACATTGCACTTCCTGACTACGTAAAAAATATTCCAGCAGAT
>CAZBYM010000096.1:0-10854 GCA_964495745.1 uncultured Chryseobacterium sp.
GGTTCGCTTTATGCGGTGCGTGGAATGGCTTAGGTTCTGATTCTGCAACGGTGATCAAAACCGATGCAAATGGCAACCAGCAGTGGCAATCGGTTTTTCTTCCAACACCTGGACGTGCCGTTGCACAGGATCTACTTCAGGTTAGCGATGGCTCCATTATTGTTTGCGGTTTCACTGGACAAAGCTCAACTCCGGATGGCTTCATCACGAAACTCAATACCTCGGGAATTGCAGTGTGGCAAAAAGTGATTGGGGGGGCTTCGGCAGATGATTTCATGGGAATGGCAGAAGTAAATGGCAATGGGTTTATCCTGTGCGGAAAAACTTCGTCGTTTTCTATGAGTTCAGATTTCTATGTTGTCCGCACTGATTCGAACGGAGATACGTTGTGGACACGTCATCCGGGAACAACGATTAATGAAGAGTCTTACGATGTGGTCTGCACGCAAGATGGGGGATTCGCGGCGTTTGGTGATGAATACATGACGGGTGGTGATGCACTGCTTGTGAAACTGAATTCTTCTGGTACTCAACAGTGGATGCAAACGTATGACGGAGGGGGTAGGGAATTGGGTCGTTCACTTGTTGAAACGTGGGACGGTGGATTTGCGCTGTGCGGAAGAAAAGAAAATCCTGCTAACTCAAATCACATGTGGTTGTTTCGTACTGATGGGTCCGGAACATTTATGTGGGATAGAACTTATCCAAGCGCGCTGATGAGTGAAGGCGATGATATGCATTCAACTTCGGATGGTGGCTTTGTCATTGCAGGTGGTGACAATAATTCTTCTGGTGATATGGGTCAGGCTTACTTGGTAAAAACTGAAAATGCAGGATGGGTGAATGTTCCGAAAATCGTTTTGGTTGAAAATGATTTCATTTTCGCGCAGGATGTAAACAATAACACGATCACCTTCACCTTCGCGGATGCTATAGCTAGAAAGATTTTGCGAATTACTGACGTAGAGGGAAGATTAGTGTATCATGCCGAAGTAGGGGATATTTCCTCTGTTATCAGTATATCAGATTTTGCGGGAGGTGTTTACCTCTATTCGGTTTTAACTGCTGAAGAGATGATAGGGTCGGGGAAGTTTGTGAAGTAATTATTTCCCCAGTGACAACGAAAACTACCGGCAAATCACGAATTTCTTGCAATGCACATCTTGATCTTCCATCTGCATGTGAAGCACATAGATTCCATCAGCGAATTCACGCGTGTCGATTGTTTGGTACATCTCACCGCCAACAATATCGATCATTTCAATAAAAACTGTTTGTCCAGAAGCATTCATGATAGAAATAATCATGTTTCCGGAACGAGCATTGCTACATGCCAGATTCAGTTGATCAGACGCTGGGTTGGGAAACAGAATTAACAGCTGATCTGAAATCGTTTCATCAATTGAGTTGACATATCCGCATTGCAAAGTCAAATAATCAATCATGTTGTCTGTCATGAAACACCAATGATCTTGAGTTGATCCAAACGGATAAGCATAAACTATTCCGGTACCTGCAATTTTGTTTCCTGGAAGAACGCAAATATCCATCAAACCTAGTGAAGGACCTGTTGGGCACCACACTTGCGCTTCACAAATAGTGTCGAGGAAATAGTTGAGAAAACAAATTGTGTTTGTCCCACCAGAATATGTGGCGCAAGCGATGATTGCTGTATCAACAACGCAAAGGTCGACTGGATTAAGATTATTCTGATTTCGGCCGATTATTACAGTGTCAAGAAATGCCCCATTGATATCCAACTTCCGGATACAGGCTGCATCAAAGACATTGGGATTGGGCGGATAGTACACCCAAATTGTGCTGGAGACAAAAATAGAATTGCCAGTTACTGCAATCTGATTGAAGTATTCATGACCTAGATTCATCACCGCCCATGAACTCACATAATTCAGTTGAAGATCATACTCATCAATAAAAACCCGTGAATTGGTTTGTGTTCCGCCAATGAGAATTCGATTGTTTGGTAGAAGTACGACCTGTTCTCCGTACCTCACCAACGACGGATAAGATTGCGATTCTATAAGGTTACCGGAGGAATCTATTTTGTGCAAACTTATTGTGGAAAGATTGGAGTTAGTTCCAGATGTCGTGTTGGTGAGAAGGAGGAGTGTATCGCTGGAAAATGAAATAATACTATTCGCTTGTTCATTCAGCGTATCTCCAAAAAATCGGAAGAAAAGACTGTCGCCGTTGTTGTCAAATTTTGCATAATAACAATCTGACTGATTCAATGAGTCGCGGCGGCTTCTTCCACATACATAGAACGAATAATCATTGACGGCACACACTGACCATGGAAAGAGTTCGCCATACCCAGGGTAGAAGAAATTATTACTCCATTGCTGAACTCCCGTCGTGTCATAGAATGAAGCGGATAATCCATTTCTTCCTGCCGAATCTGTACAATATCCGATGGACAGGATTCCACTATTCCAGTACATACATTTGATTCCGGCATCGGCATTGTTAGCCAGAACATCAACGCGGTCATTGAACACATACGTTGGCTGAACCTGTGAAGTAGCACTTTCGGAGAGAAGAATAGTAAATATGATTGCAAGTAGAATTCTCATTTTGCTGAAATTGGGTTGACTAAATTTGGGTATTATTAACGCCACGTGAAAATCACTTTCCGACATCATTAAACACTTTCAAATTGCTGTGCGAGGGAGATTCTCTCACGAGGACAGTTAGAGGTGGCGGCGGGAAAGAATTGAAAATTGCCAATTGAGAATTGAAAATTGGCTCAGAATCAGCATTTTGCAGTAATTCCCCTTCTGAAGTGTAACTTACGGCTTGTAAGACCGTCCTAAACCTGTACACACCACATTGCCATGACCGTAGATGAATTTAACCGCTGCGTGGACCTATACGCTGATAGCTTATACAGGTTCATATTGAAAAACGTAAAGGACAAAGACAAGGCGAAAGACATTGTCCAGGACACGTATGAAAAACTTTGGCTGAAAGTTTCGGAAACCGAAGCGAAAAATTCAAAGTCATACATGTTCACAACGGCATACAGAACGATGATCGATTATCTGCGAAAAGACAAACGTCAAGGTTCAATGGACGAAGCTCCGATGATCGCGGTTTCGCACAACAAACAATACAGCGATCTGAAAGAAGTGCTGAATGAAGCGTTGAATAAATTGCCCGATATACAACGCTCGGTGATTTTACTTCGTGATTATGAAGGATATTCCTACACAGAAATCGGACAGATCACGAATCTCAGCGAATCACAAGTGAAGGTTTACATTTTCCGAGCAAGAACGTTCTTGAAAAATTATATTGGGAGTATAGAAAAAGTAGTATAAAAATATTTTCAATTCTCAATTTTCCAAGTTTTGGAAAATTGAGAATCGAAAATTGAGAATCGAAAAATGAAAATAAACGTAAACAACTGTGAAGCCTTTTTCCTCGACTATTACGAGGGAAACTTGTCCGAAGGACAGGTGGCCGAGATGTTTACGTTTTTGAAATCCAATCCTGAGCAACGCGAAGTGTTTGAATCGTTCGCGAATATGTTGGTTGATAAGGAAGAATCCAATTCACCGGATTTTTCATTTCTGAAGAAAGACGCGGTTATCGACGAACACGAGCAAGCTGAAATTTGGATGGTTGATCTCATCGAAGAAAATATTGCGGATGAAGATCGCATAGCGCTGGAGAAATATTTCGTGAAGAATCCGGATCGTCGATCAGAGTTGGCACTTCTTGAAAAAACAATTCTGCGTCCCGATGAAAACGAAAGACTGGATGAAATCGGAAGCATCAAGAAACCGGTTGTCGTAACAGCAGACAATTTTGATGACTTTGCGATAGCGGAAATTGAAAACACAATCACGCGAGAGGAGAAGGAGTTGCTCGATGTTTTCGTTTCAACACGACCTGAATTCAAAAAACAATTACTCGATTACAGGAAGACAATCAGCTCGAGCGAAAGTAACGTTCGGTTTGATGCGAAAGAAAGTTTGAAGAAGGTTGCCGTTCATGTCTCCGCTTCGAATATTGAAGAATTACTCATCGCAAAGTTTGAAGGACAACTCGCGTCTCACGAAGAACAAGCGGTTGATTCATTTATTCTGGAACATCCTGAGTACAAGTCTGAGTTGAATTTGCTGGAACAAACACGACTTGTGCCAGATGATTCGGAAGTGTACGAAGCGAAAAACACGCTCAAGCGCGGAGCAATTGCGATCAATGAAGAAAATTTCGAGGATCATGTTATTTCCGCATCTGAGGGTTTATTGAATCGCGAAGAACTGAAAGCGTTTAACACGTATGTTGCCAGTAATTCCGGGAACCGAAAAACAGTTGCATTGTATGCTTCCACAAAGCTGGAGCCCGATATGACGATCATTTACGACGACAAAGAAGGCTTGAAGAGAAAACTTCGTGGTGGAATGTTTTGGTGGACGTCAACGATTCGTTACGCAGCGGCGATCGTGGTTGTGTTGCTTGGAGTTTATCTGTTCATAAAATTTGGAGGAAATACAATCGATCCGCAATCGAATGATGAAATTGTGAACGATGGAAATTTCCGCGATCGCGATGATCAATTGAATCCTTTTCAGAATGATGAATCTCAACGTACAATTCTTAACAACGGTAATCTGGCCACCAACGATGTTCCGAAGACCAATAGCGGTAATGATATTTCACATAACGAGGTTTGGGACATTGACAATGGCGACAAAAAGGTAAAAGCAACGCCTGCGCCCGCAATAGAAATTACATTCGCACCAAACAAAATTGTAGCGAAAGGAATTTCAAATGAGGCGAACGACGGAGTTGATTTTTCCGATGCGCTGTATGCTGTAGTTTTCACTCCTGTAAGCAATGAACCACAAAATGAATATTTAAGCCCTGGTCAGATTGCAATGCGTTGGATGAAGGACAAGATCGAAGGTTCAGATCCGGAAATTGTACAACAGGAAATCGCTGTCGACAATACGCTTGCTGAGAGTAAAGAAAATAAAAATGTCGATGGAATGGATCTTACTCAAAGCGCGGTGAACAGAGTTGGAGATGCAGCTGCAGGAGGAAAAGTTTCCATGAATCAGGCTGAAGATGGAACGTATCTCAATCTTTGGAATTATTCCGTGCGGGTTTCTGAGGCCGATTAATATCAATTCCAATTCCCCCCTTCTTAACACAGATTGCGCAGATTCAATAGATAATTAGCATCTGACATGGATTTTTGCATCGTGAATCGGGGATTTTGTAACTCGTTGAAAAATCTGCGTAATCTGTGTTGAAAGGCAATAAATGTTTTTGACATCACAACTTTTAACAATCACTATCTTCGCTCGTAAATCCATTTGGATCTCATTGTCGTATCTTCCTGAAACAAGCAATGAAAATGTTTATCACGACACTTACTTTTGCCTTGGGCCTTGTAGCCTGTTCTGCACCCGATACAGTTCCGGTGAAAACTGCAACTAACGATTCAATTGTTATGAATGACACATCAAAACTCCCGCAAACAAACGCTGAATGGAAGGCGCAACTTGATCCCAACCAATATTACATTCTTCGCGAGAAAGGAACAGAACGCGCATTCTCAGGAGAGCATTGGGATAATCATCAAAAAGGAATCTACAAATGTGCAGGCTGCAACACCACGCTTTTTTCCTCGGAAGAAAAATTCGATAGCGGATGTGGATGGCCAAGTTTTTCTTTGCCGTGGGATTCCACTGCAGTCAATTACACCGACGATGGTACTCACGGAATGAAACGCACAGAAGTTACATGCAAAAAGTGCGGAGGCCATCTCGGTCACGTGTTTGACGATGGCCCGCCTCCAACGAATTTGCGTTATTGCATTAACTCAGGAGCGATGGTGTTTGTGAAAGAGGAGTAATATTCACACATTAATCTTAGTAAAGATTGACTCATTCTGGGTTTGCGATCTAAACTTACGATCTCGAACTATTCTAACTGGAAAATGTTTAATATTGAAAAACATTTAAACAACCATGCAAAGAATAGCTGTATTAATCGATTTCACTCCAGGTTCAATTATCGCTTTGAAACAAGCCGAGGATTTAGCGCAGAAAACAAGTGCGCAGGTTCATGCTATTAATGTGACGGACTCAGCGGACAAGGTGGAACTGACAGGAAGTGATCTGAAAAAATTCGTAGTTGCGAACAGTGCTAATCCGGCAAGAATTCAAATTGAAATTGGTGTTGGGCAATTACTCCCGGCGGTTGCAAGTGCCCTGAAAAGACTTCAACCTGATCTTGTTATCGTGTGCACGCACAGAATCAAAGGAATCGCTCAGCATTTATTCGGCGCTAATATTCTTAAACTCGTACAGTCAATTCATTTTCCAACAATTGTCGTTCACGAAAACAATAAAGTAAATATTTCCACCGTAACGGAAATCCTTTTTCCACTTGGCCCACATCCGGAGTTTGAAACAAAAATTAAACAAACTGCTGCTTTAGCTAAAGTACTTAACGCGTCAGTTACGATGTACGAAATTGATTCATTGGGTTCGGATGTTGACAATCACCTTGAGAAAAATCGTTCAACTGCCAAGAAATATTTCATGGACGCGAATATTGAGACAACAAATGTTCTCGATGAAGTAAAATTTGTTTCGGCAGGATATTCACGTCAAACACTTGAATACGCCGTTGATCACCAAATCGGATTGATTAGCCTTATGGCGACAGTTTCCAAAAATGATTTGAGATTCGGAACTGGCGATAAGGAGAATTTTCTCGTGAACGCTGCTGGTATTCCGGTGTTGTGCTGCATGTCATAAACTCTGATCGTTTCTGAATCATCATAAAGAAAGGCCGCATCTTTCGATGCAGCCTAGGAGGATGTATTATATTGTTTGGTGCGAATGATGACTTATCCCACTCCTGGACAACCGCCTGAATTTCCTGCGCCTTTATGATGACGCATTTTCTTCATCTTTTGTTTCTTCATTTTCTTTTTCTTGTTCATCTGTGCGTGATGAGCTTTCTTGTCAACTGGAGGCTTTCCAGCAAATACCGGAGTTCCTGCGAATAGGAAAGTTGCGGCGAGTAGTGCGATGATCGTTTTCATAGTGGTTACGTTTTATACTATGACTAACGCAAGATTTGAGCCGCGATTATGCCAAAGTCGCATTTTCCATACATCTGGTCACAATCGGTATGCATCTGGCTTGAAGCATTGCCAATCCTCCAAAAAAATGGTCGCTACAGATTGTGAAGCGACCATTTAGAATATCCTATTTCAATCGGTTATCTGCTGCCCGGAGCATTACAAGAGCCCATGCCGTTACGCGAACTTCTCTTCAAGCGCAGCTTCTTAAGTCTATGCTTTTTTTGCTTCTTCTTTTTCGTCATCATATCGTGACGGTCATGTTTGCTTACTGGCACTGGTCCACGGTGCGATGGCCAACTTGATGCGGAAACCGGACCTGCCATAATAAGAATGGCAATGATTAATGAGATGATCGTTTTCATAGTAGTGAGTTTATACTATGAACATATCAACTTTAAGTCCGTGCTGAACTGCACACAGAAATATGTATACATCTGGTCGTGATCGCTCAACATCTGGCGACAAATTTCATTTTCGGGAAAGCTATTTCTTTTTCGGTTTCTTTCCATTTTTTGGTTGCTGACCGGGGTTGTTTGTGTTAGGATTATGCGGATTGTGACGGTTCTTATACCATCCTTTGTGTTTACCGTTATCTTTTTTTTCGGTTTTCACAACCACGCAACTCTGTGTGCCAATAAGTAGACACACGGCTGTGAGTAATGTTATGATTGATTTCATTGTTTGAAATATTGGTGAATACCATCAAGGTATCTGTATAAGCCCACTCTTCAACAGAACATACACGACTTATTAGACGCTTGGAGACATTGCAACGATGAACGGAGCAAGCGCACCTTAACTTGGTTCCATAATTGGGAAGGGTGTCTGCATTCCGGAATTATTTGATGGGTAACTCAATTAGGCCTCACGATTACAATCTGATCACACCAAAGAATTGAATGCTCACAAACTACCGATTACTATCTTTGCCCCATGAACGTTCTGATACTCGGCTCCGGTGGTCGCGAACACGCTTTCGCATGGAAAATTGCTCAAAGTCCGCTACTCAATAAACTCTTCATTGCTCCTGGCAACGCGGGCACTTCTCTTCACGGAGAAAATATTGACCTCAGCGCAACTGATTTTCCAAAAATAAAAGTGCTCGTTCTCGAAAAAAACATTTCCCTTGTTATTGTCGGACCGGAAGATCCGTTGGTAAAAGGTATTCACGATTTTTTTCTTGGGGATGAAGAATTAAAAAACATTCCGGTAATCGGACCGCAAAAACACGGCGCGCAACTCGAAGGAAGTAAAGACTTTTCCAAACAATTCATGATTCGCCATGGTGTTCCTACCGCTGCGTACGAAACATTCACAAAAGACACGCTTGAAAAAGGTTTCGCATTTCTTGAAACATTAAAACCACCATACGTTCTAAAAGCGGATGGACTAGCGGCCGGTAAAGGAGTTTTAATTCCACACACGCTCGATGAGGCGAAGAAAGAATTGAAATCAATGTTGGCTGATGCGAAATTCGGTGAGGCAAGCAGTCGTGTTGTCATCGAAGAGTTTTTGCAAGGAATTGAACTTTCTGTTTTTGTTTTGACAGATGGTATTTCCTACAAAATTCTTCCTGCAGCAAAAGATTATAAACGCATTGGTGAAGGCGACACAGGATTGAACACAGGTGGAATGGGCGCTGTTTCTCCGGTTCCGTTTGCTGACGAAGCCTATTTGAAAAAAGTGGAAGAGAGAGTTGTCATTCCAACTATCGAAGGATTAAAAAAAGACAACATTCCGTACGTTGGATTTATTTTCATTGGACTCATGAACGACAATGGAGATCCAAAAGTAATTGAATACAATTGTCGCATGGGTGATCCGGAAACTGAAGTTGTTGTTCCAAGAATCAAAAGTGATCTGCTTGAACTTTTTGTTGCAGTAGGGAAGAAGCAACTTTCCTCGGTGAATGTCGAAATTGATGCTCGTACCGCAACAACTGTCATGATGGTGGCTGGCGGTTATCCCGGCGAGTACGAAAAAGGAAAACCAATTTCCGGACTCGAGAAGGTTTCTGGTGCAATTGCTTTTCATGCCGGAACGAAAAAGACTGGTGATTTGATTGTAAGTAATGGCGGACGCGTTCTCGCATTTACTTCGCTCGGAAATTCAATTCAAGAAGCGTTGGATGGTTCTTTTTCTGCAGCGAAATCTGTTTCCTTTGAAGGATGTTATTATCGCAAAGATATTGGACAGGATTTGCTGAAATGGAAGAGTGGAAAGTTGCAAGGGTCCTAACCCTGAAAAGGCTCTTAAGCTTTTCAGGGTTAGGACCCTTTAAACAAAAAAGGCAACCCTTTCAGATCGCCTTTAGAATATTATCCAATTGGAAGACTACTTCAATCCGCCCTCTTTTAGTGCCTTTACATTGTACTTATGCTGTACATAAATCCAAATGGCAGTAGCCACAAATCCTACAACAATCAGAATCTTGTTAGGCGTGATAGTCTCGTATGTCCACTCTAGACAGCTGAAAAATGAATAGCACACATCACCGAAACTATACCAGAAACCTTCATGATTCTCCATAACCAATGTTTTTTTGTACGGAACAAATTTACAAATTCAAACCAATCGGCAATGGCTTAACTTTGGGAAAACTTCAGTTTTTGTGGTCATAACCCCGGTCCGTCAGCATTCTCCTATCTCATTGGTCATAATTCCGGTGCTGGCTATTCTACTTTGGATTCCTGCGTTTCTCGAACCGGTTCTTCCTCTGGCTCAAGTGAACATGCCATTGTATGCTTACGCAGATGAGTTTTTTCGCACGCATGTGTATATCGCACTTGTGATCGGATTATTGCTGCTTCTCGGAGAGGCGTTTCTGCTCAATTTTTTACTTCATGAGAATCAGGTAGTCGCTAAGAAAAACTGGTTACCCGCATTGCTTGTGGTCGTTTTCGGTTCGTGTTCGCCCGGACTACTTTGGCCTGGACCACAGCAATTCGCCGGACTCATACTTCTTCTCATTTTGCACATTTTATTACGAACATATCGGCAAGACAAGGCGTTGGGCGCAATCTTTAATGTCGGACTTCTTCTGGGCATTGCTTCACAAATTTATCTTCCTTCGTTGGTTTTTTTCTTCTTTTGTTTCATTGCTATTCTCATGCTCCGGCCTTTCATTTGGAGAGAATGGGCCATGCTGTTGATTGGAGTGATTATCCCATTTATTTATGGAGGCATTTATTTTTTCTGGACCAATACATATCATGAAATTACTTCTGCCGTTATCATTGATCCCATTGTTAATAGAAATTTCTTCCTCAAACTCGCACCTGCCGATTATTTTCTCACAGGAACAACTCTCCTCGTGCTCCTTGTTTCTGCCGGACGTTTAGTTTCAGGATCATTGACCTCAACTCTCAAAACCAAGAAAGGTGTTTCAGTGATGATTTGGTTTCTGATTTTTGCCTTCATCGCCATTATTCCAGCCCAGAGTTTCGCAGTTGCAGGATTTCGCTTCGTGATTTATCCTTTCGCTTTTTTCGCGTCAAATTATTTCCTGCTTGCTAGACGGGCTTGGATCGCAGAACTTATTTTCACAATGCTTCTGGTCGGAATAGCTGTTTCATATTTGATCGAAGGTGGATTCACAATCTAGTGTTCTTTTGAGTTTAATTAGGCCGCAAGAACTCGAATGCAGTGTCTCAGTTTGATTATAAATGTTCCACTCTAATTAATAACCGAACTGCGAAAATCCAACGATCCACCGCAGGCGG